>JALOCB010000030.1 GCA_023227985.1 Candidatus Omnitrophota bacterium
ATGATCTATCTCGGAGAGGATGTGGTCAACATCCGAACGCTCAAGGAAAAGATCAGCCTGAAGCGCAGGGAAAACCCCGGTCTGGTAGTCATTCTGCGCGCGGATAAACTGGTGGCCTTCAAGAATATAGTTAACGTTCTGGATACGCTTACTGAACTCGGGATATCTAACCTTAATATCGCTACCGTCAAGGAATAACGAAAGAGATGCGGGCCGTTAGCCTTTAACGGCCTTTAGATAAATGAAAACCCTGAAATTAAAAGCAGTCCATCCTACCGCAAGGATCCTTAAAAGCCTGGAAGCCCGCGGCCTTATCCGCAGGCTTGATCCGCCTAAGGCTATTCTTGATTCGCGCTCCGCCAACGGAGCGGTGAGGACAATATATGCCTCAGCGCCCAGATTCGGTTCGCACAAACTTATCTGCATCAAGCTTAATTCTCCTGTCCCTAAACTGAATTCCCATGAAGATAATGAAGAGTTCATCATTGTCAATCCCGGCGGGAACAGGTTGAACCCGGTTTATATACTTATCGCCCTGGATAAACATGAGGCGTTCGAGAGAAAAGCCCGGGGCCCTGGGCTGAGGCCGGAGGATTTTGTCTTTTTGAGAATGAAATACAATGATTTTTCCTGCTGCATATTCACTATGTTAAAAGGCGCGGTACATTGCGAGGTCGCCTTGAAAGGAAAGGCAGGCTTCGGGGCGCCTGTTTTTTTTGTCAGCGAACCCAGCAAGTTGAAAATGAAAATGGCCCGGCTTAACGGCCACGTGTTTTCTTTTAAAAGATAACGGAGGATATTGTGAGGATATTATGTTTTGCGGTTATTGCGTTATTATTTATGTCTGGCGCGTGTTCCGCGGGGTCCGGACAGGCGTTATTAATAGACGATTTTGAGAATCCCGTATCCGCGGGCCCGGACGGTACAGTGGATTTCGGGTCAGGGGGAGGCTCGTCTTTAGAAGTAAAAGCGGGCCTGGATATTAAATATTCGGGTAATCAGTCGTTAGAGGCCGTTTATGACGCTGCCGCCGGCGGTTATATGTGGATAGCCCGGGGTTTTGAGCTGGATTCCCGGAATGCCGGCTGGTTGGTCAAGCCGGACCGGATAAAATGGAAAAAATACGCAGCCATATCATTTTATATGTACGGCAACGGTTCTAATTCCAGCATCGCCTTTGATATAAAGGATAAAGGCAACGAACTTTGGCGGTTCATGGTCACTGACGATTTTAAAGGGTGGAAAAAGGTGGTCTGCCCGTTCAAGTATTTTTTCTGCCGCGGGGATTGGCAGCCGGGCAGCGCAGATAAGAACTCAAAACTCGATTTTCCTTTAAAGAGTTTTCAATTCGAACCAAAGGCGGTTAGCAAAGGGACGCTTTATTTTGATTGCGTGGAGTTGACCCGATAAATTAACCGGATAATGCCCAGGGATTTTTTTCGTTTATCTTATGTTGTATTCATAATGTTCATTGCCGGCTGCGCCACTATCCCGCAGCCGATCCCGCCTGCGCCGATGATCTCCCAGCCTCCCGGCATCTGCCATATAGTCAGAAAAGGAGAGACTCTTTGGCGTATCGCCAAAAATTATAACGCCGATATAAACCAGATCATCCGGGTTAACCGCATACTTGATCCTGCTTGTTTGGGGGTAGGGCAGAGATTACTTATTCCCGAAGGACGATATCCCGCGGTCCCGCAGCCGCCGCGGTCTCGTATCGGAGTGCCGGTAGAACATCTGGTCGGCCCGGTCCGCTATAAGTCCAGGTGGCGTTCGATCACTGTGCATCACAGCGCCACTTCGGGAGGCAATGCCGAGGTATTCGGCCGGAATCACCGGGCAAGAGGCATGGGCGGGTTGTTTTATCATTTTGTCATAGGCAACGGCATCGGTTCTTCGGACGGACTGATCGAAACAGGATGGCGTTGGCGGTCGCAGGCTCAGGTGAACCGCCCCAATGAGATCGAGATCTGTCTGGTAGGCGATTTTAACCGCCAGAATATTTCTGCCCGGCAGTGGGATTCTCTTGTAGGGCTTATTTCGGTGCTGCGCCGGCAATATAATATCCCGGTCAACTGTATCCGCAGGCATAAAGACGTGACCAGAAAGCCAACGGATTGTCCGGGGAAGAATTTTCCGTTCTATAGGTTAAAATCAGAACTTAAGAGGATCCAGCCGTAAAATGACCAAGCGAAGAATATTTTTCGGCCTGTTTTTCTGTGTTTGTTTTGTATCGTTTGTTTTTTGCCTGTATAAGGCTTACAGCGGGCTGCAGGATGTAAAGAAAAGGCAGGCCGCCCTGGAGAAGCGGAAGATTGCCTGGTCATCCCTGGAAAGGGCTATGCGGTCAAAGCTTAACAGTTTTAGCGGCAATGCCGGGATAATTGTGGAAGACCTGAAGATGGGCTGGCGCATATCGCTTAACGAGGATAAACTTTTCCCCTCGGCAAGCATGGTGAAGATCCCGATCATGGCCGCTTGTTTGCGCGCGGTCAGGGATAAAAAGATCTCCCTGGGAGCTAAAATGGTTTTGAAGGCTTCGCATAAGACCGAAGGATCCGGGGTATTAAAAAATAAGCCGGTCGGCTCTAAGTTCACCGTGGATAAGCTCATCGAGCTGATGATCACTAAAAGCGACAATACGGCGGCTAATATGCTTATCGGGCTCTTGGGTTTTGAGTACTTGAATGATTTTTTCAAGAGCGAAGGCCTCGAGCATACCAATCTCAGCCGGAAGATGATGGATTTTCGTCATCGCAAGCAAGGTGTGGAGAATTACACGACAGCCGAAGATATTTCTTTTATCCTTGAGAAGATCTACAGAAAGAGATTTATAAACCGCAGAGTATCCGAAAAATGCCTTGGTCTGCTTTTGAATCAAAAGGTCAACGACAGGATTCCCAGGAAGCTGCCTCAGGATGTCCTGGTGGCGCATAAGACCGGGCTTGAGCGCAATGTCTGTCATGACGCCGGCATTGTTTTTACCGACCAGGGGCATTTCCTGATTTGCGTGCTTACTAAAAGCAGGTCCGGGACGCGAAAAGTTAAGGAATTTATTTCCGACATTTCTTTGTATATCTACAACACCTATGAACGGATGCCCGTTTCATAGAGAAAGGACGCGATATGTTCGTATTGTCTAATTTGCTGAATGCGGTGGCCCAGTTGATAGGCATTATCCTTACGGCGCTGTACTGGCTGATAATAGTCAGGGCTTTGATCAGCTGGGTCAGCCCTGATCCGTATAATCCGGTGGTCCAGTTTTTGTATAAGGTTACTGAGCCGGTCCTTTATCCCATAAGGAAGATACTGCCTTTTTCGCTGAAATTCGGGATTGATATTTCTCCGGTGATCGCTTTCCTGGCGATAATATTCCTGAAGTCGTTTTTGGTGGCCAGCCTGATTGATCTATCGGTCCGGCTGCGGATGGCCGGGTGATATCGCGTACAATTTTGGTTGACAACGGGTTAAAAGATAATAGAATGTAGAAAAAAGGAGGAGATATGAAGAAGTATGTTTTTTTAACGTTCCTTTTAGCCGCATGCGGGTTATTGTTCTTCGGACTGGCTCATTTTGTGGACGCGCAGGAAGGCGCCGCCGCCCCGGATTCAGTAACTTTGGACAATACCTTCGGCAAGGTTACTTTTTCCCATAAGGGGCATACCGCTCAGGGAGAATGCAAAGTCTGCCATCATATGGGCACCCCTGACCAGAAATGCGAGGTCTGCCATACCAAGGATGCCAAGTTGAATTCGCAGAACGCATTCCATAAGAATTGCATCGATTGCCATAAAGAAAAAGCCAGCGGCCCTACGGGCTGTATGGATTGTCATAAGAAATAAGATCGCGGTTATTTCCTAAGGGCGGACGAATTCAGCGGCATAAGAATTAGTCCGCCCTTTTTTCTTGCGGAGGTTTAAAAATGGAAAAGCAGATAAAGGTCCTGTTGGTAGATGATGAGTTGGATTTTCGCAAACTTATGACTTTTTGGCTTGAGTCCAAAGGGTATTCGGTGATCGGCGCCGCTAACGGGGAAGATGCGGTCAGATTAACTTGCGAAGCAGCCCCGGACATCATCTTTATGGACTTGAACATGCCGGTAATGGACGGGGCGCAGGCCTTACGCAAGATCAGGGAATTTAACAAGGATATACCGGTGATAATCATCAGCGCCTATGTCGATGATAAAAGGGCAAAAAACGCCGTAGAAAGCGGCATCTCCGGAGTGTTTTACAAAGGCAAGGATTTTCAGGAGGGGCTTTCTCTATTGGAAGCGGCCTTGAGGACCCACAAACAGCTTAAGCGTTGATCCCGCGGTAAACTTTCCGTTCTACCACGATACAAACACCCAAACAACTTTTTTATTGACAAATATCGAATTTATGATATATCTTAGAGTTATGGTAATTATGAGAACTACTATACATATTAGAATTATGAGAACAGGCTAAAGATATGGAAAAAAAGACAAAGAACCCCAGGCAGGGCAGACTTATCGCGGCGAAAGAGATCACCGGTAAGTATAATATCTCTTACCAGACAGTCAACCATTATACCGATTTCGGTTTGCTGACGATGGTAATGAAAAAAGGCAATATAAGGTTTTATGACGAAGCCCAGGTAAAGTGCCGCCTGGCTAAAATAACCAAGCTGGCCGGAGAAGGGTATTCTTTGCGCCTGATCCGCAAGAAAATGCTGGGGATATAACCTGAAAATGGCCCGGATACCGTTAAGGTTAATTATCGTCCTTTCCTTTATTATAGCGGCGTTGTTTTTGCCCTGCTTTGCCTATTGTCAAAACGCCCCGGACGCTTACGCCGGAGAATTCGCCGGATGGCATGTGAAAGTCCCAATGAATAACTATTACTTTGTCCGAAGCGTCCTGAATATCTTCGGCACAAAATGGGGTGCCACTCCCAAAAACGAAAAGGAGTTAGAGGAACGGATATGGGAACAACTGGTCCTTTCTTTTGAGGCGTTCAAGCGGGGGATAAAAGTGGAAACGCCGGAGCTTGAGGAGGAACTGGGCAAGATGCTCAAGGACGCGAAGGTTGATTTTGACTGGAAAAAAAGCCCCGCGGATTATGAGAAGTGGGTTAAGGCTAAGACCGCAGAGCCGGTTGACTTCTTCCAGAACCAGCTGCGCCACCTCATACAATTAGAGAAATTGCGCAAGCAGGTGTTGGACGGCGTTAAGCCTTCGGTCAGCGAAGAACAGGCATATGACGAATATATCAACGAATACAATACCATAGAGCTGGAGTTGGCTCAATTCGACGAATTAAAAGACGCCCAGGATTATTATAATAAGATGCAGAACCCGGATTTGTGGGATAAGCGGGCCAAGAAAGACCCGAAATTTTTCAAGCGCCCGGGTTTTGTCTCGTTCGAGTTCCTGATAAATATGTGGATGATCCCCAAAGCCGACCTGTATAAGATGCTTAAAATGGAGGTTAATTCCATTTACCCGCCTACCCCTGTATATAAAGGATACGGGGTATTCAGGATCATAAAGAAACGCGAGGCCGACCCCGCGGAATTCCCTAAATTAAAAGATTCATATTTTCAACAGGTGGAAAATATAAAGAAATACGAAGGTTTGAACGACTGGGTCAAGAAATTGAAAGAAGAGGCAGGGATAGTAGTTTACCCCAGGGCCTCTGGCGGGGCAAAAGGCGAATAAAGCATGGAAGACCTGAAAATGAAAAGCGGACCTGCGCAGGATCCCGCAGATAAGGCTTCTGGCGTAACCGCTTCTTTACCATCCGCGGGGATCCTCTGGGCGCGAACCGGGATGGAGAAGTTTTTTAAGTCCGGGTACCGGCAGATAGACCTCAATTTGATAAGCCGGGGGTTGGTTTTATGTATTGTTTTCCTGACGGGTTTTTTTGTTTTTAGCTTTTATTCCTCCTGGAAAGGGTTAAAGCGGGCATCGCAGGCGGATATGGCGCCTGTGCCGGTAAGTAAACAGGAAGGAATGAGCCGGGATGTTTCACCCCTGAAAGGGCTTATTTATTATGTTGACGGGATCGGCAAACGCGATATATTCCGGATGGGCGGTAAATTCGATAACGGGGCGGAAAATGCGACTCTTTCAAAACTTGAGGAATTAGCCCAGACGCTCAAATTAGTAGGGATATCCTGGTCCGATGATCCGGATGCTATGATAGAGGATTCTCAGATGTCGCAAACGTTCTTCGTGAAGAAAGGCCAGAAGATCGGCGAATTTACGGTGGAGAATATATCCAAGGACAAAGTAAGCTTGCGTTCCGGCAAGGAAATCATTGAATTGAAATGAACCGATACCACATAACAAGAAGCGCATTGCTGGCGGCCGCTCTGTTGTTGTCCTGCCGGAGCGGTTTTGCCGAACAGGCCGCTGCGGCGGGGAATAAGGCTACTCAACTGGCCCAGATGTCGGTCCCGCAGAACAATATGCCTTCGGTTGTGCCTATCCTGCCTGTTTCCGGCATAACCGGTAAAATTACCCTGGACCTGCGTAATATCGATGTGGTGGACGCTTTAAAATTCCTGTCCGGCAAGGCCGGGTTGAATATCATAACTACCCGGGCGGTAGCCGGCAGGGTGAGCCTTATCGTGAATAATGCGCCGATCTGTGATGTTTTTGACCTTATGCTGCGCAGTAATAATTTGGCTTATGACAAGAAAGGCGATATCTATAATGTAATGAGCCAGGAGGAATACCGCAGCCTGTACGGTAAGAATTTTTCCGATGTGCGCAAGGTAAAGGTCTTTTACCTTAAATATATGGTCCCTGAGCAGGCCTTCAGCCTTCTTGATATGCTCAAGAGCGAGATAGGAAGGATAATGGTCGACGCCGAGTCCGGAAATATAATGGCCATGGATTCCCCGGCAAGGCTGGAGGTTATGGAACAGGCATTGAAGGATTTTGAGGAGACTAACACGGTAAAGGTGATCAAGCTGAATTACGCCAAGGCCAAAGATATCGAAGAAACGTTAAGAAATCAGCTTGATTCCAAGAAGGTGGGTTTGATCAAGGCGGATGAGAGGGATAATCAGCTTTTGATCCAGGCTTTGCCTGACCGGATGGAACAGATCGAAAGGCTGATAAAGGACCTGGATCGTAAGACTAAAGAGGTTATTATCGATGTGGATATCGTTCAGGTCAGCCTTTCGAACCAGATGGACACCGGGGTGCAATGGCAAGGTTTGATGAATGTCAGCGCGGGTGACGGATTGACTTATATGGGTTCCGTGCCTTTCAGCGCGCAGTCTACCAGTTCGGATGATACCTGGATATCCCGCAAGACAGCCTGGAACACTTCCGGAATAGGTTCCTATTCTTCCAATTATTCCAGCAGTACTACCGGCGCAAAGACCCTCGGCGAAGAACTGCATATCGGCGTGGTCGGGCATAATGATTTTGACGTTGTCCTTAAATACCTGCAGACAGTAGGCAAGACCAGGATAATGTCCAACCCTAAACTGGTGGTGACCAATAACCAGGAAGCTAAGATCCACGTTGGGCAGAAAGAGGCTTATGTCACCACAACTACGACCACCGGCTCATCCACCAATACAGTCTCTGAACAAGTCACCTTTGTGGATGTAGGGGTCCTTTTGTCCGTAGTCCCGAATATCAACGACGATGGTTTCATAAACCTTAAGGTGAAGGCGGAGGTCAGCAGCGTGATAGATGTTCTGGTCACGCCCACCGATAACCAGATACCTATTATTGACACGTCTTTGGCGGAAACAACGGTCCTGGTCAAGCAAGGCTCGACCGTCATAATAGGCGGTTTACGCAAAGAGCAGAAGATCGAATCTGATGAAGGCATCCCTTATCTATCCAAGATACCATTCCTGGGCCGGTTTTTCAGCGTAAAATCGAACGCCCATGAAGTCGCCGAACTCTTGATAATAATGACCCCCAGGATAATAACCGGGGAGGTCCTGGTGACCAGCGCGGGAATAGATAAAAACGAGAAGATCGGATTAAAGTCAACGCAGGATTATGACGACCTGCAGGTTGAAAAACTGCGGGAACAGCTTTCTAATGAAGTGTATGTGCCGTTAGATGAAAAGAAATTGAAGCTTAAAGGGCTAAAGCGCGTCAAGTAGATTTGTTCGCGTCTATAATTTACGCCTGAACTAATCGCACCCGGCGTAATCGGAATATACGCCGGTGTTGAGTCTCAAGTATTTTACACCCGGCGTAATCGGAATATACGCCGGTGTTGAGTCTCAAGTATTTTACACCCGGCGTAATCGGAATATACGCCGGTGTTGAGTCTCTACTCAAGGAGATCATATAAATGAAGAATAAAAATGCCTCTTATTCCCACCTGATCCGTTTATGTCTGTTCATAGCCGCGTGGTTCTTTTTTGCCGGAGCTGCCTTTGGCCAGCAGAATAGTAATGGACTCGACAGGGACTTTTTGATCAGCGAGTTAAAGAACGTTAAGGAGGAATTATCGCTGACCAAGCAATCGCACAATGAATTAAAAGAGCTTTATTCGCAAAAGGAAGCCGAGCGCATCGCCTTGAACGCCAAGATAATCAAGTTGAACAAGGATTTTCAGGGTTTTGAGGGGATGATCGAGATCCTTTCCCGGGAACGCCAGATGCTTCAGGACCAGCAAAAGAAGCTTACTTTGCAGTTGAGGGAACTGCAGTCGCAAAAAGCGAAATTGGAGCAGGAGAATATCAGCCTTATTAAGGATAAAGCCGCCGGCCCGTACCGGGTTGAAGCGGTGAAGGCCGCAGCCGAGCAGGAGAAAAAAGGTTTGACCGAAAAGATCCGGTCGGTGTCCGAAAAGCTCGCCGCGTTAGCCAGGGAGAATAAGGAGATCGGCCAGAAGAATGCCGAGATCGACAAGCAATATCAGGATGCCGCCAAGAAGCTTAAGGATTACCAGAAACAAAGGTCCGGTTTTTCGAAGGATAAGGAGAACCTGTTAAGCCAGATAGGCGCGTGCCAAGGGCAGATGGAATTGTTTCAGCAGAAGGTTTCCAATCTTGAGCAGGAGCGCGCGTCTTTGATGAAGGAAGCTGCTTTGTTAAAGGAAAAACAGGTTTCCAGCGAAGAATTGGAAAGGCTGCGCGCCGCCGCGTATAAGATCGAGCAGCAGGCGCCGATGGCCCAGGAATTGGTTTTGCTGCGCAAAGAGATAAATCAGGTTGAGGATGAAAATAAGAGCCTGCGTCAGGCGAATGCCAGATTAAAGAGTTTTGAAAGCCTGCCCCAGGAACTTACGCTGCTGCGCAAGGAGCTCGGGCGGTGCGAAGAAGAAAATAAGCAGCTCAGGCAGGCGCAGATTGAATCAAAAGATCAGAGCAAATGCCGCCAGGAGATCAGTCAGTTACAAGAGAAGCTCGGCCGGGTTGAAAAAGAGCGCAACCTTTTGCGCACGGAGTCGTTGTATGCCAAAAAGCAGGAAGGTTTCCGGCAAGGTTTAGGAGAGGCGGCCAGCCAGGAATTGGATAAGCTTTACAATGACCTGGCTATTGCCCAGCAGGAAAATCAGAGACTGCGCGAAAAAACCGATAAATGCGTTGAGCAGGCAAACCTTTCTCAAGAACTTATTCAGGTAAAACAAAAACTGGGCCTGGTGGAGAATGAGCGAAATCTTCTGCGCAGCGAAACAATATATGGTAAACGAAATGAAGGCTTCAGGGAAGGGGCTAATAAAGGGATGTCGGAGGATCTGGATAATCTAAGAAAAGAATTGTCCAAGGTCCAGGAGGAGAACGCCAAGCTGCAGGATACCGCTTTAAGCGCTAAAGACGCGCAGATATTGGAAAAGGAACTGGCGCAATTACGCGAAAAGCTGATAAGATCGGAAAAAGAGCGCAACCTGCTGCGCGCGGAGTCGATGTACGCCAAAAAGCAGGAAGGTTTCCGCCAGGGCGTCGGAGAGTCTAGCGCCAAGGAATTGGACAAGTTACGCCGGGAATTAGCCGACGCGCGGCAGGAAAATAAACAATTGCGCGAAGAGTCGGTTAAGTTCATTAAGCAGGAAGG
The DNA here is from genome assembly GCA_023227985.1 of Candidatus Omnitrophota bacterium. Taxonomy (NCBI): domain Bacteria; kingdom Pseudomonadati; phylum Candidatus Omnitrophota; species Candidatus Omnitrophota bacterium. Next base: position 10,007 of record JALOCB010000030.1, read on the forward strand.
ATTGGCTAAGGAGCTTGTTGAGGTCAGGGAGAAATTGGGACAGGTGGAGAAAGAACGCAACCTGTTAAGGGCTGAATTCGCTTATTCCCGCAAACAGGAAGGGATGCGCGAAGGTCTTAAAAAGAACGGCAGGGATGAGATCGAAGGGTTGAAGAAAAAACTCGCTCAAGTGGAAAAAGAGCGCAATCTTTTGCGCGCGGAGTCGTTATACACCAAGAAGCAGGCGGGCTTCCGACAAGGTTTAGGAGAGGCGAACGGCCAGGAATTAGAAAAACTTCGCCAGGATCTGGTTAAGTTGCAGGAAGAAAATCAGCAGCTTCGGGATAACGCTGTGGAATTCCAGAAGCAGGAAGATCTGGCTAAGGCGTTGGCTGAAGTCAGAGAGAAGCTTAACCAGGTTGAGAAAGAGCGCAATCTTTTGAGGTCCGAAGCTGTCCATTTGCGCAGGCAGGAAGGGTTCCGGCAGGGCGTAACCAAGGCTAACTCCGAGGAATTAGATAAAATGCGCCAGGAATTGGCCGACGCCCGGCAGGAGAGTCAGGAACTGCGTGAAAAAACCGAGAAATATATCAAACAAGAGAATACTTCACAGGAGCTTATCCGGATAAAACAGAGGCTTAATCAGGTCGAAAGAGAGCGTAATCTTTTGCAGGCGGAGTCCGTGCATTTACGCAAACAGCAAGGTTTCCGGCAGGGGGCGGATCAGGCTAATGCGCGGGAACTGAGCAAGCTGCGCCAGGATATGGCTAACGCGTTGACTGAGAACAAACGCCTTAAGGAAGACATCTCCGAGAGCGCCCGGAAAAGAGACGATATCCACAAGGAGATATTGCAGCTGCAGAATAAATACGCGCAGCTGCAGACGGACCGGGACAGATTAAAAACGGAGTTGTCCGGGGATAAAGAAGATAAAGAAAAGCTGGTCATTCAATTGGCGCGGTTACAGAAGTCGGAGGAGTTCGCCCTGGCTAAGCGGGAGGAACAGGTAAAGAAAGACCTGCTGGCGAAAGTCGCCAAGCTTGAAAAGGAACTTAAAGACGGCCAGTCATTATCCTACAAACTTATACAGGAACAGGCAGGGTTTCAATCCAAAGAAAAAGAGCTGAACAGCCGGTTGAAGAGGGTGGAAACCGAAAATTCGGCATTGGCGCAGGATAAGAAGAACCTCGTAAGCAAACAAGAGATGCTGCAGTCGGAGTTCTCCCGGGTCTCGGAGGAATTAGCCCGCGCGATGATGCAATATACCGATTCGGCAAAGCAAAACAAAGAGTTTGAGGGCAAGGTTGACGCGTTATCCGCGGAACTTGAAAAGCTGCGCGCCAGGCTTTCCGCCAGTGAAGCCGCACAGGACAGGCTTCAGTCGGCGAATAATGACTTTAGGGCGCAGAATGAGCAATTGGCGCAGGTAGTATCCATGGCTAAATCACAGCGGGAACAGGAACAGGCGTTCAATAAGGCGCAGATGGACCAGTTGAACGCGCAAAAAGAGGGCGAATTGATCCTGCTGAACAATAAATTCCAGCAGCAAAAGGTGGATTACGAGAATGCCAGGAAGAAATTCGAAGAACAGGTGCGTAAGCTCGAAGATCAGAATAAGTTCCTGAAAAACCAGTACGTAGCGATCTCGCAAAAATTGAATGATCCGGCAAAGGCGGTGAACGAGGCGGATGTTATTCCATCGCAACAAGATGCGCTGGAGCCCGCGGCTAAACCGGCGGTGGACAAAGAAGATACCGCGGAAGAGGAGATGATGGCCTTGCGGCAGAAATCCGCCGAACCGGAAAAGAAGCCCCGGGAACCGCAAAAAGCGAAGAGCAAGAAAAGCAGGGTTAAGGACGGCAAACTCCCCGAGGAAAACGCCCTGCTGCATTATAATATGAGCGTTTTATACGCCCAGAACCAGGAATACAAGAAAGCCATAGCCGAATTGAAGAAGGTGATTGAGCTGAAACCCGGCGACGCCGCCGCGTATTATAACCTGGGCGTAATATACGGGGAATATTTGAACGATAAGAAAAAGGCTTTGGAGTATTTCAAGAAATACCTGGCGCTGGCGCCTCATGACGCCGAGTCGGAGAGGGTCAGGAAATATATCGTCACTTGGGAAACTTTCGGCCAGGGATAAGAGATGAAAAATAAACTAACCACGGTTAAAGAAATATCCGGGAAATACGGGATATCCTATCAGACAGTGAACCGCTATTCGGACACAGGGCTGTTGAACGTGGTCCTGAAAAAAGGCAATGTCAGGTATTACGACCGTAAACAGGTGGAAAGGCGCATAGCCAGGATCTCGGCCCTGGCCGGGGAAGGGTATTCTTTAATGTTGATCCGCAAGAAACTGACGGGTATATGAGGATGAGGCTGTTTAAAATACTTTTTCCGTTGGTTATTTGTTCCTTTTGTGGGATAATGTCGGTATTCGGCCAGGATGTAAGTAAGGCGGGCAGCAGGTTGAACCCGCCGCCGTTAGTCAGCGACCTCCCGAATAAGATCATCACTCTGGATTTCCGGGATATGGATATACATGAGGCGCTGAAATTCATAGCGGCCAAAGCCGGCATAAACGTTATCCTGACCAAGAATGTCTCCGGCAGGGTATCGCTTACGGTCAATGACGTATCCTTACGGGATATTTTCGATATCATATTGCGCAGCAACAGCCTGGCGTATGTGAAGAAGGGCAACATCTTCAATATAATGACCGAGGCTGAATACAAAGAGTTCTACGGAAGGGGTTTCTTTGATTCCCGGGTATTTAAGATATTTCGTTTGCAATACGCTATCCCGGAGCAGGCGTTCAATCTTTTGACCACAATGAAAAGCGATATCGGCAAGCTGCTGTTAGACACGGATTCCGGGGTTATCCTGGTCATTGATACGCCCGAGCGGGTAAAGACCATGGAAGATACCTTGCAGGCAATGGAGCATAAGAACGTTATTATGATCTTTGACCTGAAATACGCCCGGGCCAAGGATGTGGAGGACCAGCTTAAGAATCAGCTGGATCTTAAAAAGGTAGGTTCCATTAAATCCGATGAGAGGACCAACCAGGTCATTGTCCAGACCCTACCCGACCGTATGGAAGATATCAGCCGGTTGATCGAAAGCCTGGATCAGAAGACCAGGCAGATCCTTGTGGATGCCAAGATCATCCAGGTCAAATTGACCGATGAAAACAGCTCGGGAGTGGAATGGCAGGGTTTATTCGATGTAGGCGGCAGCGACGGGCTGACTTACCTTGGTTCCACCCCTTTTACCTCGGTTACCACGGATTCGACCGCTGCCTGGAGGTCCCGCTCCAATGTCCTTTCCGATATGGGCGGTAATGTCGGCTCGTATTCTTTTTCAGATTCCAATTCCGGGGCTAAGGTCGGATCGGAGGAAGTGCATTTCGGGATGGTAAAGGGCAATAAAGATTTCGATTCGGTGCTGAAGTACCTGCAGACCCTGGGAGAGACCAGGATCCTTTCCAACCCCAAGCTGGCGGTGGTGAATAATCATGAGGCTAAGATACACGTGGGAGAAAAACAGGCGTACATTACTACCACGACCACCCAGACAGACACCTCTATTACCGTATCCGAAGCTGTTACCTATGTGGACCTGGGGATACAGTTAATGGTCACCCCTACGATCAATCAGGACGGTTTTGTGACCGTTAAGATAAAACCCGAGATATCCAGCGTGGTGGATTACCTGGAGACCGCCAGCAATAACCGGATACCTATAATAGATTCTTCGACCGCCGAGACCATCGTTATGGTCAAGGACGGCTCAAGCATACTGATCGGCGGCCTGACCAAACAGGAAAAGAACACGGATTCCGAGGGGACGCCTTTCTTGAGCAAGATCCCTTTTATCGGCGAATTTTTCAAATCGCGGACAGATAAATCGGTCAGGACGGAATTGGTCGTTCTGCTTACCCCGCATATAATAAGCGGGGACGAGCTGACTACGGGCGATCCCCGCGAATTCAAGAACATCCCGGATAAGGAATACCAGCGCTACGGCGATTTCACCGCGGCCGCTGAAAAAATAGAATATAAATCTTATAACCCGTATCCGAGTATAAAAGGCGAATCGGAGATAATGCCCGGGGGCATCAAGCCCGCGCGAAATTTCTAAAAATGAGGAAAAAACCCGATGCGTAAAATAATTATTTTCTTTCTTGCGGTTATTTTGCTGGGTTTTTCATCGGCGGCCGGAGCGCAGCAGGAAGACAAGAATAAGACTGAATGCGACAGGATCATCGCCGAAAGGGACAACCTTTTAATCCAGCTCAAGAATACCCGCGGATACAAGGATAAAGTCCAGGAGGCGGAGGCTGCGTATAAAAAAGAGGTCCAGGGTAATGCCGCCTTAAAGCAGTCTTTGGAGATAAGCAAGAATAAGGTTATAAATATTGAGCAGAAATACCAGCAGCGGATCGCCGAGTTGGAAGAAAAGATCGTGGATATGGAAACTAAGACTGCGACGTCCTCTGCGGAAAAAGAAACGCTCAAGAATTCGCTTGAAAGATGGGAGATTGAGTATAAAATGTTACCAGAGACAAGGCGGGTCATCAGCAAGCTGGAACGGGAGAAGAAAGACCTGCAAAAAAGC
>JALOCB010000031.1 GCA_023227985.1 Candidatus Omnitrophota bacterium
GGCCAATGGCGCCTGGGCTAAATTAGACCGCAATGTCGCCGGTAATTCCTGGAAGAACGATACGGTCAGGGTAGTCAAGCGTATATGCGAAACTGACGCAGACAGGTACCGCAGGATAGGCGGGACCAACTATTATTGCTACACCAACAGAGGGATCATTTATATCAAAAGCAACGGTATGGCTAAAGGCGACGTGTTGATAGATCTGAGCAATTACAACCTTTATTTTGACCGTACCTATATCGTTGCCGAGGGCGATATCGCGATCAAAGGCGGCAACGCCATAAATATGCTTACTAATACCCGAAGCGGAGCGGCCAGCCCGCCTAACCTGGCGACAAAGACCGGGGATATTATCTCGGACCCGCCGACAAGCGGGAGCGGTAGACAGAAATCCCGCGCGAGAAGTTTTAACGGGCTCGTTTATACGCAGACCGGCGACGCGCAATTCGATTATTTTTATGGTAACGCGATAATGGCCAATAACCTGAAATTTTACCATACGATAACAGTGAATTATTCCGCCAGCCGGGCTGATCCGCCTTATTTTGTCATCGAACCGGTGGTATTGACCTGGCAGGAACAGTGACAAAGCATATTTAAGGAGGGGAAATGTTTAAAAGACCTTTTTATATCGCGGTTATAACAACAGGTTTTTGCCTCGGGCTTTGTTGTTATTTGAAGGCGCAGCGGCCTGTGCAGGAGGAGCCTTCGGATATGCCGGATCTTATAGAAGGCGTAAATCAGATCGAGATCAAGCTGGGCAGCCTTTCCCAGGATGTGGCGAACGCCAACAGGGAGATATCGAACAAACTCGACCAGGTCCTCGATAACCAGGATAAAATATTCAAGGAATTGGAGATAGTAAAGGTAAGGGCTTCTCGAAAGCATTAATAATATATGGATCATTTAAAGACAGAAGAAGAAAAGGCAAGCGCAGCGCAGGCTGAGGCATATTCCCGAAAGTTCTTCCTGAAAGGGATGATCGGCGCTTTGATATTTCCTCAAAATGTGATCGGCATCGATATCGGGTCCGGTTATATAAAGATGATCCAACTGCATAAAGAAGGGAACAGCTATGCGGCCCGAAATTGCATGGTCAAGGCATTCCCGCCGGAAGTGCGGGATAACCACGCTGAAAGGATAAAATCCGGACAGGCGTTCATCAGGGATTTTATGGCCGAGTCCTGTATAAAGAATCCCGAAGGCCGGCTGGCCATATATGGTAAGGGTGTGTTTATATTTTCCCTGACTGTGCCTAATCTGAACCGCAATGATTTAAAAGGCGCTGTGGGAATAGAGTTGAAGAAGCGACTTCCTTTTCAACTGGATATGAACAACGTGGCTTTTGATTTTTTTGTCACCGGACAGGTGCGGGAGGAAAAAGGCACGTTTCTGCAGGTGACCTGTATAGCCGCCGACCGTATCTATATAGACGATAATGTCCGGATGCTCAAGGGTCTAAATATCCGGCCTATAGGCATATACGCCATCCCGGACGCTTTGGGGCAGTTGCTGCCTTATTGTTTGCCTGAGTTTACTCGGGAGACCGTTTGCCTCCTGGATATCGGAGCGAACACTTCTCTATTGAACTTTTATAAAGGAAGCGGTCTGGTATTTTCCCGTGAGATCCCGGTAGGCGGAGAGCAGCTGAGCCTTGCTTTGGCAAAGACAATAACTATAGGAGATACGAATATCTCCATAAGCAAAGATGACGCGGAGAAACTTAAACGCAACTGCGGTATCCCTCTTGATGAAGAGGCTAAAGCGGAATTTATGACGGATTTCGGCGTCTTGCGCGGAGAGCAGATCTCGGCGATGCTGCGCCCTGTTTTGGAAAAGCTGATTATGGAGATATCGCGGACCTTCAGTTACTATTCTAAAACCTTCAAGGCTGAGAATATCAGCGAGCTTTTTCTTACCGGGGGCAGTTCCCGGATTAGGAATATAGATAAGTTCCTATTGTTCAACCTGGAGGCGCTTAAGCGCGTGGAGCCTTTGAATATACTGAAGGCTGTAAATGGATGGGCGGACAAGGGTCTGTTGAAGAACGAACTAGTTATGGAGCAGGCGGCCTTCCATCTGTCGGTGGCTCTGGGGCTTTGCCTGGAAAGCGGCGGCAATGTTAATCTCCTGCCGGCGCGGGAAAAGCTGGAACATAAGGCGTTGATCCTGTCGAATGTGTTAAGAATAACTTTTCCGTTGATCCTGGGCATGAGCCTGTTGCTATACGCTTTCAGCTATTTTACCGCCCGGAAATATAAGGTATTTTCCGCCCAGTTGGATGCGCAGATCAGCCGCCTGGAACCTGCAGCCAGCCAGGTGAAACAATACCGCCGGATAAAGGCGGGATTTGAGCAAAGACAGGATGCCTTGGAGCAGGCGAAGGGCAGACAACCTTACTGGTGGGGAGTGTTGAAAGAGATCGGCAATATTACTCCCAAAGAGGCTGTCCTGACCAGGATCTCCAGCGGCCTTGCGAAAGACCCGAAAGAGATACGCCTGTTTGGTAAGATCTACGCGAAATACACGATAGTGGATATTGCGCTCTCTCAATACATTATGGCCCTGGAGGAGTCCCCGTATTTCTCGCGGGTGGAGGTGGTTTCCAGCAAAAATGATATGTATTCGCCTATGCCGGCAGCGGATTTCGAAATAGCCTGCCAGCTTAATTATTAAGATGCCTAAAAATACCCGATCTAACATTTCTTATGTTTTTGTTTTTCCTGCCCTGGTGGTCTTTGTCCTGGTCTGTGTTTATATCGGTTTGGGTTTGCCGGCCGCCAGGTATGTTGACCGTGCCAGGGCGGAATTGAAGAACAAGCAGGAAACCCTCCTGGAATCACAGGAATTGATCCGCGGGCTGCCTGATCCCCGGAAAGCGATACAGGTGATGGAAGAGAAGGTCCGGGAATTCAAAGATATGGGGTTAAGCAAGAAACAATTGCCGCGGCTTATCCAACTCTTAGGCAAATCCGCCGTGGAACTGAATATTAACGTTATATCGATCAGGCAGCGCGACGATATGAGGCCTTCGGAAAACAGCTTGCCTGCGGGCGTCAGCAAGGTTTATATGGAGGTGGTATTGAACTGCGGTTATCAGCCTTTGGCGGAGTATATAAAAGCAGTGGGAGAATTGCCTGCCGCATTCTCTCTGGAATCGCTGTCGGTAGATAAAAAAAACGATGAACACAGAGGCTTCGGAAAGAACGATATCCCGGAGCCCGGTATTCAGGCCACGCTGCTTTTAAGCACCTATATGGTTTGGGAGTTATGAATGAATAAGGAGAAAAAAGAACTTGCGGTTATTGCCGCTGGTGTGATAATCCTATTAATAGTATTCATTGGGAATATGAAAGGAAAATCCGCCAGGAAGACAGGGGGAACCGGTAAAACGTCCGGCAGGGCGGATTCTGTAAGGCCTGGCGGCAATGCCCCGGCAAAACCGGCGTATTTTAATGAAAAGGATCTGCAGGCGCAGACGGAGCGCGCAAGGACCCCTTGGGGCAGGGATCCTTTTGTGGCTGAGCTTGACCGGGCTGCCAATATATCCGAACTTAGGCTTCAGGGTATATCTTACGGCACGGATAGGGCCGGGTTCGCTTTTATCAACGATGAGATCGTCAAAAAAGGCGGCAAGATCGGGGATTACGAAGTGTCCGAGGTCTTGAAAGACAGGGTTTTGGTTAAAAAAGGGGCGCAAAGTTTTTATCTTACTTTCGCGGAAGAATGAATTTATGTCGCCGGGTTTATAGTGGATCAATACCAAAACGGCTGGTTTTATATGCCGCGGCAGTATAAAAAACGGGGTTTAAAAGATGAGACTTAAAGTGTTTATCTTAGGAATAAGCCTATGCGTCAATATGGCGGTATTCCCTGTTTGCGCTTTATGCGGACAACAGGCCGCAGATGCGATGGTAATTGAGGCGCTGGAATTCCGCGAGGTGGATATAAAAGACATACTGCGGCAGTTGGCAAAACAATATAACCTGAATATCGTGTTTTCCGAATCGGTAAAAGGCCTGGTTACGGTCCAACTTAACCATGTTACGGTGGAGCAGGCTCTGGATTCCGTGATAACCGTGAATAACTTCGCCTATACCCAAAAAGGCAATGTCTATAAGGTTACCACCCAGGAAGAGGCGCAACGCGAAGGCAAACAGACAAAATTATTCAAACTGAACAACGCTGACGCGATGAAGCTTAAAGAAACATTAGCCAAGGTCCTGGGCTCGGATGGTTCGATCGAGGCGGATAGCCGGTCCAATGCCATCGTGGTAACGGACTCTCTGATGGTGATAAATAAAATAGAAAGCATGCTTCCTTCGCTGGATGAGGCTACCCCGCAGGTATTGATCGAGGCTAAGCTTATCGAGACGTCGCTTACCAATACCGAGAAACTGGGCATTGATTGGACGACGACCATCACCGCCACAGGTTCTAAGCGGCCGATCACCTTCCCGTTCACCAAGAGTACGAGCGGTTCTTATCTTCCTTCGGCTGCTTCATCCAGCACGGATTTTTCTTCCGCCCAAAATTTCCCATATACCACAAAATCCGACTTTACCTTCGGCACGCTGGATTTTTCTTCTTTTGCCGCTGTCCTGGATTTCCTGAAAACGCGCAGCAAGACCAAGCTTATCGCGTCTCCGCGGGTCATGACCGTGAATAACCAGAAGGCCACCATTAATGTGGGTAAGGTTATCCCTTTGGCTACGTATGAGCGCAATGAGACTTCCGGGGCATGGGAGATAACCGGTTGGGAACAGCAAAATGTGGGGGTCAACCTGGAGGTCACCCCGCAGATCAGCCCCGACGGGCATATCCGGCTCAAATTAAAACCCGAGGTGAGCAACATACTTGAGTATATAGGCGAGGACGTGAACCGCAGGCCGATCACTTCCAGCCGTACTGCTGAAACCGAGGTCCAGATAAAGGACGGACAGACCATTGTGATAGCCGGATTGGTTAAGAACAAGGAAGACAGCAGCGTAACCAAGATACCTTTATTGGGGAGCATCCCTTTGTTGGGGTGGTTCTTTACCCGCAATGAAAAAGGAAGCACCGAAGAGCCGGAAGAAAAAACGGACCTTTTGATCTTTGTTACCGCGCATATAATCAAGGACAGCGGCGATTCCGCGCCTGCTCCTGCGGAAGCGGATAATAAAGCTCCCCTTGTAAAACGCCCGTTCAAGCTGGAAAAGCGAGGAGAGCAATGAAACGCAGGGGCGCTTTTGTGTTGTTCTTGGCGGTCCTGGCCGCTGGTTCGTTGCCGACTTATTATATATTTAAATACAAGTCCGCACAGGATGGCTCGAACAAGGTTGTGATCACGCAGGAAAAAGCGGTCGCCGAGCTCGAGGTTCAGGTGCGCCAGCTCAAAGAGGCGCTTAAGGCTTTGGAAATATCCGGAGCCGGCGAAGGGGCTGTTTCCTTGAAGGCCCATATGGCTGTTCTGCAGGAGCGTTTAAATGAATCTGTTGAGCAGAATAAAGAATTAGCCGGCAAGATCATGATGATGACGGGCGACAGGGGGCATCTGCGGCAAATAAGAAAAACCCTTGATCAGGCCGTGGCCAAGAATAATAAGATCTCCGCCGAATTGGCGTTCTTAAAAAATAAACTGGATTTTGCCAGACCGCTGGATGAAAGGCTCAGCCGGGTGGGGAACGCGCTGATGATGATCAACGCCAAGCAGGTTAAGGATAAGCAAATAAAGATGCAGTTGGAAGCGCTGGTTGACGAGCTCAGCGCGATAAACACGAATGTGGCCCAGTTGTTCGGACCGGAAAGCGGGTTTACGGATAACCCGGGGGCATTATCCGCGCCTTTAACTGTTTTGTCCGGTCAGGCGATCCCGGTAACGTGGTCGGACACTTACCAGACTTTAAAATCGGAATTGAACCGCGTCCAAGATCAGATGAACGGTTTGAATAAACGTTACCAGGACGCGCTTGAGACCATACGGATAAATCAGACTGAGTTGAGCAAACGCGCGGAAAAGATACTTTCTTTGCAGGAGAAGCTGGATCAGGTTGAAGCTAAGCTTGCCCTGATGCGAGTCAGGGCGCAGGAAACGACCAAGGAATCCGCGGTATTAAGAGAACAGTTCGTCTATGCACAGTTGGAAAGAGAAAGGTTGATCGCGGAGTTGAACGAGACCAAAAGCGAGCTGAATGAATTGCAGGGCAAATTCAGCAGGATCGGGAATATTTTCGGCAATACCGGCTGGCCGGGGTATGATGCGAAAATGGCTATTCCGGCCTCCCAGAAAATAAACGTTGAACTTATCCCCAAAGGGGGGGAAGGCAATGCCACGGTAAAGAAATGAAAAAATATATGGTCGCGGCGCTATTTTTTATTTTCTCGGCAGCTATCGGCGGGTCAATCGAAGCCGAACAGCCCGGTTTTTCGAGGGAAGAAAGGATAAAAAAAGCCAGCGAGTTATATATATCGGGTAAGTTATTCCTGCAGGACGGCGATTACGACAGGGCGGATGACGCGTTTAAGAAAGCCCAGGAGTTGCTGACAGACGGGGTTTTAACCGATATCCCCGGCAGCGGTTTGGGCGATTACATGCGCGAAATGAAGATGAATCCGGAAGAGGGGAAAAAAGTGAATCCAGTTGCCCGGAAAACCGCGATAAAACCTTTAAGCGCCAGATCCAAGAAAGCCAATGATCTGTACAACCGGGGGGTCGAAGCGATACAAAGGCGGGAATATAATCAGGCAGAGGCCAGCCTTAAAGAATCCATAAGGCTCAATCCTAAGGATAAAGACGCTTATTATAACCTGGGGGTGCTTTACGAGAATTATTTTGTAGACAAGAGGAGCGCGCTGGCCTGTTATCAAAGGTACGTGCGGTTAGCCCCGCGGGCCGAGAATGTTAGGGATGTGCGTTCGTGGATCGACGAAATAAAAAAAGGAATAACGCCGTATGATTGACGCGGAACTGGAAAAGATATTGGCGGATGCGGGCGCATTGCCCAGGGAAAAACTGGACAGGGCCGTTGATGAAAGCGGTAAATTGCATCGTCCGCTGGAAAAGGTGATCCTGGACCTGAAACTTATGGACCGCCCGGTTTTATACGGGATGATCGCCAAGCATACCGGTTCTAAATATATGAGCCTGGCTGATTTTAAGAAAAACGCGGCATTGGCGAAGGTCGTCCCTGAAAGCCTCGCTCAGCAGACAAGGTCCGTGCCGGTAAAAGTTGAGGATAATGTCCTGCATGTGGCAATGGTTGAGGCCGTTGATCTTTTGTCTATCGACCAGCTTCAAATGCAGACAGGTATGACTATTGAAGCCTATCTTTCCAGCCCGGATGAAATAGAGGAGGCGCGCAGCCGTTTATATTCCGAGGAAGCGGCCGGCCAGGACCTGATCTCGGGAATGGCTAAGCCTGCAACCGAGGCTGAAGCAGGATCAAAGACAGACGGCCCTTCGATAATAAAGCTGGTGGATTTGATAGTCTCTCAGGCCGTGCACGACCGGGCTTCCGATATACATATCGAGCCGGAGCAGGAATTGACCAGGATAAGGTTCAGGATCGACGGAATATTGCATGAGATACCGTCGCCGCCGAAGGAATGGGAGCCGGCGATCATTTCCCGCATAAAGGTGCTGTCCGGGATGGATATAGCGGAAAGCCGGGTGCCTCAGGACGGGCATTTCCAGGCGAAGATCGAGGATAAGAATATCGATTTGCGCGTTTCCACCATGCCTACGTTGCACGGGGAGAATGTGGTAATGAGGCTTCTGGATACTGCGTCGGTCAGGATCGGGCTGGAGAAAATGGGTTTTTCCACCACTGAACAGCTCAAAAGATACGAAGGGCTTATCGCCAGGCCTTACGGAATAATCCTTTCCACCGGGCCGACGGGAAGCGGGAAGACCACCACCCTTTATTCGGCGCTGATGAGGATAAACACGATCGACCGCAACATTATAACTATTGAGGATCCGGTGGAATACCGCCTTGGGCTTATACGCCAGGTCCAGGTTAACCCCAAGGCCGGGATAACCTTTGCCAACGGCTTAAGGGCGATGCTGCGCCAGGACCCGGACGTGATAATGGTCGGCGAGATCCGCGACCTGGAGACCGCGATAATTGCCATACAGGCGGCGTTGACCGGGCATCTGGTTTTCTCGACTTTGCACACAAATGACGCGGCTTCCGCTGTTACCCGGTTGGTCAATATGGGGGTTGAATCATTTTTGATCTCAGCGTCTCTTATCGGGGTCATGGCCCAGAGGCTGGTAAGGGTTATCTGCGAAAATTGCAAAGAGGAATACACGCCATCCAGGGCCCTGGCGGATAAATGGGGCATTTCACTCAAGACGAACCCTGTCCTGTACAGAGGCAGAGGCTGCGATCATTGTAAAGGGACGGGTTTTCGCGGCAGGACCGGGATATTCGAGTTGATGGTCATCGACGATGAATTAAGGGAAATGGTCATATCCGGGGCATCGACGATCAACCTGCGCAAGAAGGCGCAGGAAAAAGGGATGCAATTGTTAAGCCAGGACGGAATGCTCAAGGTCGTCTCCGGGATAACCACGATCGAGGAGATAGCCCGCGTATGCGAGGAGCATGTTGATCTTAAACCGGCGGCGGCCGAAGAGGTAGATATAAAGCCTCTCATTGCGGCGGCTAAACCCGCGGCCAAGCAGGTGCAGGTAAAGGAATCGGATATCGCCGCTTACCAGAATAAGATAGCCAGCTGGTTGGAGAAAAGGACTTAAGGTTTTATGGCCACGTATGTATATAAAGCAGTGGATTCCACAGGCAGGATGGTGAAAGGCGAAGTGGATGCCGCCAGCGAGATCGGCGTTACCACCGAGCTGGCCAAGATGGGGTATATGCCGGTAAGCATAGCGTTCAAGGCCAAGCCCAAAGCAGGCGGTGTTTCTTTCAATTTCGGCAAAGATAATTCCGGGACGGTCAGCCCCAAGGCCCTGGTCATTTTCAGCCGGCAGTTCGCCGTGATCATAAAAGCGGCTGTCCCTATTCTTGAGGGCCTGGGCGTGCTGGCTGAACAGACCGACGACCAGGCTTTAAAAAAAGCGCTTAATCAGGTCATTCACGATGTGGAAGGAGGTATCAGCCTTTCTCAGGCTATGTCCAAACACCCCGGGGTTTTTTCCCAACTTTACGTCAATACTGTGGTAGCCGGAGAAAGCGCGGGTATCCTGGACAAGGTGCTTTTCAGGCTTTCCAACATGCTGGAAGAGGATATGGAGAACCGGACGAATATATCCGCGGCGATGCGTTATCCGATAATGGTGATCGTGGCTTTGATAATGGCGGTTATCGCGTTGTCGGTATTCGTTATCCCGCAATTCGCCGGGATATATTCCACAATGAGCGTGAGCCTGCCCTTGCCGACAACGATAATGATAATAATAGGCAATGTCCTGACCCATTATTGGTATCTGGTCATCGCCGGCGTTATAGGTTTGTTTTTTTTATTCAAGGCTGCTATAAAGACCGGGCGGGGCAGGTATATCTGGGATGATTTGAAGTTCAAGGCTCCGATAATCAGCAGGGTATATACAAAAATAACCATGCTGCGTTTCGCCTCAATGCTCAGTATCCTGTATCAGTCAGGTTTGCCGGTACTGAAGACACTGGATATCGTGGGGATGACCATCGGCAATGTTGTGCTGACCAAGGAGATCGAAAGGATAAAACAGGAAGTGGCTGACGGTAAAGGCATTTCCGGCGGAGTAATGAGCAGCCGATTCTTCCCTCGTCTTGTAGGATATATGATATCTATCGGCGAGAAGAGCGGTTCTCTGCCGATGATGCTTGATTCTTTGTGCGAGTATTTCAATCTGGAGGTCAGGACAACCATCAAAAACCTGACCGTGATGATCGAGCCTTTGATGACGGCTGTTTTGGGTTTAGCGGTAATGGGCATGGCCCTGGCTATATTCCTGCCGATGTGGAATATGATCAAGGTATTCAAGGGCTGAGGCGGCCAAGGGTAAGCGTGGGGTTAAAGCGGATGACAGACCTGGAAAATAGGCTGGTTGAGAAAAAAATGGTCAGCATCGGGCAATTTGAGCATGCCCAAGAAGAGGCGCTTAAAATAAACCGTTCGGTCTGGGCCGGGCTGGTAATGCTGGGGTATCTTTCCGAAAAAGATATAAGCCGTTTTTTTGCCGGGGAGAGCGGGGTCCCTTATGTGGATATTGCCTCTTACAGGATAAGCCGGGAGATCCTGTCTTTGTTGGATAAAAATTACTGCATCCAGAATTTTGTTATTCCGTTATTCAAGATAAAGAACAGGTTATTCGTCGCTTGCAGCAATCCGTTTGATACCGGCCTTATGGGTGCCTTGGCGAAAATGAGCGGATTTATAATTGCGCCTCTGATCTGTGATGCCCACAGCATACAGGGAGCTTTGGATCTTTATTGGGGAATGGATGATAAATTCTTCGAAGCCGCAAGTTTTATTGTCGCCCCCAACCGGTTGAGGAAAATAAGCCTCTGGCGGGAATCAGAACGGTTAATGTTAACAATGCCGGTCACTGTAAAGCCTAAGGATGATTCGGTGCTTGTTCAATCAGCCTCGCCTATTGCCGGAAAGGCTTGCAATATATCCGCTAAAGGGAATTCTGCGGCAATAAGCATACCGCTTTTTTTGCCTGAAGGGGTTAAGATATTGGTGGATTTTAGTGCGCCGCAGACATCTTGCGGTTTAACGGCTTTAGGTGAAATAGTGCACAGTTATATGGATAGCGTTGAACAGTATACCCTGGGAATTAAATTTATTGAAATAAATGACGTAGCCAAAGCCAAGCTCTTGCAAATAGCTAAAGAGGGGAAATATAAGCAGAATTGATTTTGATAAACTATTAAGCGCAATTAAATATATACAAATATATTCAAAAGGTATAAAATAGTATTATTAAGGCGGTTATACCTATATATAACTTGGAATAATTAAACTAAGTTGCGAAAGGGAGTAATTTATGCTAGGGGACACGCGTTTTACAGCTCAAGAGGTTGCACAAAAGCTGGGGATCTCCAAACAGACCCTTTTCCGTTATGAGAAAAAAGGCGTATTCCCCAAGGCGCGCAGAAATTTGATCAATCGTTGGCGGCAATATACTGAGGAAGATATTGTCAGGTTAACAGAAATCATAAGGGGGAGCGTTGAATAATCCAGACAGAAAATTATTCAGTTTAGGTATTTTCTTCTTTATGCTCGGGCTCTGCGGCCACGCGTACTGCAATGGGACGGATAAGGCAGTTATCCGCGCGCCGGATTTTTACCAGAACAAAAAAGCAGCATTGGAGTTGAAGAAACGCCAGGCGATGATCGAGTTGGAGATGATCCGTAAAGAAGAGTTGGACCTGGAACGCAGACACAAAGAGATCACCCGCCTGGAAAGGCAGAAGAAACTGCAGGTAGATAAGCAAAAGACCATACAGGTTAGGGACTCTCTGGTGGCAGACGCCGAGGTGGAGGTAACGAAAGAGAAGAAGATCCTGGGGGAATTGCGTAAGGTGATGGAAGAGCAAAAACAACAATTGACAATGCAGATAGATAATTTGCGGCTGGAATTAATGCGTCAGGGCTTGGAAAGGGAAGAATTTGCCGCCAAGCAGAAAGCAAAAGAGCTCAAGTTAAAACAAGAAGAGGCTGCCCGCAAAAAGGCTGAGCGTGAAGAGGCCAGGAAAAAAGAAGAACAGCGCAAGGTTGAAGAGCTAAGAGCAAAACAGGCCCAAGAGCTGGAACTAAAAAAACAAAAGCAGGAGCAGTCCAGGCTGCTGGCTGAGCAGAAAGCAAAAGAGCTCGAGTTAAAACAGGAAGAAGTAGCCCGTAAAAAAGCCCGGATTGAAGAAATCCGGGAAAAAGAAAAATCCGTTAAGCAGGGGGAATTAAAGGCCAAGCAGGCTAAGCAGCTTGCGCTGGAGAAGCAGCGGGAGGAACAGGCGAAAGCGGCCGCTGAACAAAAGGTCCGGAAGAGCAGGGAGCTTAAAGACCTTCAAGCGGAATGCCAAAAGCGCGAAGAGGCCGCCAGGAAAGATTTGATCAAGCAGAAAGAAAAATGCCGTCAGGATGCGCTGGCCAAACAGGCAACGCTATTGAGTTATAAAAAAGCGTTGGCAGAACAGGATGCCGCTAAACGCAAGCAACGCGGCTGCGCGCTGAAAAAAGCCCGCAAAGATAAAATGCTCGCTGCGGCGCGAAAAAAAACAGAGGACTTGAAACGAAAACAAGAAGAGCAGCAGTTAAAGAAAATAGCGCAGGAGAAAGAGCGCGTCAGGCAGGATATCCAGAGCCTGGAACTTTTGAAGCAGGAGCGGATAAGGGGGGTCGAACTGGAAAAAAAGAAATTCGAGCTCGCCGAACGTAAAAGGCAGCTATCCGAACAGAGGATCGCTATAAAAATAAAACAACGGGATGATGCAATAAAACAAAAACAAGATCAGGATAGGATATTAGCTGAGCAGAAAGCCGGTGAATCGGCGCGGAAGCAGGCGCGGGATAAATTATTAGCCGAGCAGAAAGCAAAAGAGCTCAAATTAAAACAGGAAGAAGCTGCCCGTAAGAAGGCCGAGCGTGAAGAGGCCAGGAAAAAAGAAGAACAGCGCAAGGCTGAAGAGTTGAGAGCAAAACAGGCCAAAGAGCTGGAATTAATGAAACAAAAGCGGGAAGCGCAGGCGAAAAAAATACAGGAATTGGAAGAAGCCCGTAAACGGGAAGAGAGCAAAAAAAGGGACGCTGCCAGAAAGGCGGAGCTGGAGAAACAAAGACAAGAATTAGAGGCGATAATCGCGGAGAAAAAAGAAGAATCGTCCAAAGAACAGAATGAGAAGGAGTTGTCGCTTTTAATAGAAGAGGAGAAGCGGGCCCGTGATGCGGAATTGTCCGCTACGGTGGATTCCCTTCTAAAAAAAGGCGAGAGGCTGCGGGACCTGAGTAAAAAGCTGAAAAAGGATATTATAAAAGAACGAAAAAACGGGGATGTATTATTCGATGATGCCTCGGCTGGGGCGTTCGGCCAATAGGCAAGAAGGAATAGGCTATGACAAATAAAGCATGGTTTGGATTTATTCTTAGTTCTTTGATGGTAGCCTCTCTGGCCCCCTGCCCCGGCATGGCGCAGGATACAAGGGATGTTCCCGGGGAGGAAATAAAAGCTGACCAGAGGCAGGCCGTAGAATTAAATCTGGAGAAAGAAAGGACCGAATGGGAGAAGCTGATCGCCCGGCAGAAAGATAAAAGGGACCGGTTCGTTCTGGAGATAAACCAGCAGCGTGAGCGCCTCCGGGAGGCCCAGCGGCGTTATGACGAATTGTTAAAGGCCGAGATGGTGCGGGAGAAAGAAAAGGAAGCGCAGGCGCTGGTTTTGCACAAGGCTGAAGAGCTGAAAGCGAAACAGGCCCAACAATTAGAGATGGAGAAACAAAAGCAGGCGCAAGATAAGTTGTTGGCTGAGCAGAAGGCTAAAGAACTTAAGCTAAAGCAGGAAGAAAAAGCCCGGGTAAAGCTGGCTGAAGAAGAATCCCGCCGGAAACGCGAAACCCGGAGAAAACTGGCCAGGGAAGAGGCGAAAAGGAAAGAAGTCCTCCGGGATATCGAAAGATTCAAGAAGGCGGAAGCAGCCGGATTGGCCAGGGAAGAAGCCCGTAAAAAGGAAGAACAGCGTAAGGCTGAAGAGCTGAAAGCGAAACAGGCCCAACAATTAGAGATGGAGAAACAAAAGCAGGAGCAAGATAAGTTGTTGGCTGAGCGGAAGGCTAAAGAATTTAAGCTAAAGCAGGAAGAAAAAGCACGGAAAAAGTTAGCGCTTGAAGAAGCCCGTGCAAAAGAAGAAGCCAGAAGTCAGGAAGAATTAAAAGAGAAGGCGGCCAGGGCGATCGAGATGGAGAAACAGAAACAAACGCAGGCTGCCGTGATCGCTGACCAGAAGGCCCAAGAGCTGAAACTGAAGCAGGAAGAAGAGGCGAGGAACATGCGGGAGCGTGAAGAGGACAAGAAAAAAGATGAGGCCCGCAAGCTGGAAGAGTTGAAGGTGAAACGGGCGCGTCTGGTAGAGAGGAATAAGAAGCGCCAGGAGCGGGATAAATTATTAGCCGAAAAAAAGGCCAAAGAATTAGAACTAAAAAAAGAAGAAACGGCCCGGAGAAAGCTGTCGCGGGATGAGGCTAAACGGCAAGAGGTTGTCAGGGACCTGGAAAAATTCAGGCAGAAGGAAAATAAGCGAATAGCCGATGAGAAAAAGGCCGGGGAATTGCAGAGGCAAAAAGAGATCCGGATGCGGGAAGCGGCCCTTCAAAAAGAGAATGAAGAAAAGGCGGCGAGAGAGGCAAAGCGGAGCGCGGCGGAAGAAAAAGCCATGAACGATATAATCAAAGCCCAGGAAGAGCAGGCGGAATTACAGAAAAAACTACTAAAAAAACAGGAAGCGCAAAAAAAGAAAGATGAGGAGAAGAGATTTATAGCGGAACAGAAAGAAAAAGCGGCGAAGGCAAAAGAGGAAGAGCAAAGACGGATAAAGGCTGCGCAGGAAGAGCAGGAAAGGCAGAGAGAAAACCGGAAATTAGAAGCTTTAAGGCCTGTTTT
>JALOCB010000032.1 GCA_023227985.1 Candidatus Omnitrophota bacterium
CGGTCCAGCCATCAAAAAAACTGCCGGCAAAAGCCGCGGGAACAAAGCACAGAGCGGCTAAAACAACCGCTAACAATAAACCCGCATTCCTTATATTCATGATCCTCCCATTCAAGTAAATCCCCGCATTGTTCACAAATTTGCCGTATTCCAAAGCAGCCGCTTTAAACCGCTTCCATGGTTGACGGCGGTTTAGTGGCGATATTATAAGTGACGCTGACCACACCCGGGACTTCGGAGGTTATCCTGGCTGCCAATTTGTCCAGTGCATCGAAGCTCAAACGGGTAGGCCTGGCCTGGCGGGCGTCAATGCTATCCCAGCAGCGCACCTCGATCTGCAAGCCGAAATCCCTTTTGCCGTTGCGCATTCCGGGGATCCTGTCCTGATGTAAAATAGCCATATACTGGAAAGCCTTTATCGAAACCAGCTCTTCTTCCAGGATTGCGGTGGCTTTGCGCACTACCGCTATCCTCTCCGGATTCGCCTCTCCGATCACCCGCGCCGCTAAAGCCGGACCGGGAAAAGGCATCCGGTTATATATTGAAGCCGGGAGTCCCGCACCTTCGGCAACCTTCCTGACCCCGTCCTTACGCAGCTGGACCAGCGGCTCGATGATCTTGTAACCGAACGCCTTCTGGGTATCGATCCCTAATTGCTCAAACACATTATGCTGGCGCTTGATCCCGGCGACAGTCTCATCGATATCAGTGAGGATCGTGCCCTGCAAAAGGTATTTGGCCTGGCTTTTCTTGACCAGATTGCCAAAGACCTTCTTGTAAAAAGTCTGGGTGATCGCTTCCCTTTTCTCTTCGGGATCGGTTAATCCTTTAAGAGCGGCGAAAAAATCATCCTGGGCATCCACTATCTCGATATTAACGCCCAGTTTTTTGAAAACCTCGGCGATCTGCTGCGGCTCATTTTCGCGCATGATCCCGTTATCAATAAAATAAGTCTTAAGCCTGGGCCCCAGAGCCTTATGCCCGAGCATAGTAACAGCGGCTGAATCCACCCCTCCGGATAAAGCATTGATAGCCACACCGTCTCCCACGATCTTGGCTATATCCCCGCTTTTCTCGCTTATGAACGCCTGCGCATCCAATTCGCTTGCCTTGATCTCTTTGTCTGCTGACATGCCGCCTCCTTTGCCTGCTTATCCTTAAAAATAACCACCCCATACCCCAACAATATTATTTATTATACCCCCTTGGTTCCCAGGCTTCAACAAAAAAGGCGCCGGCACGCTCCAGCGCCATCCAACTTCAATATAACTTTACCCTGCTCCTAAGCCTTACCCAATAAACTTATGCATCCTTTGCCCGGGGGATCCTTCTTAACGCAGGCAGCCTTGTATTTCCCGGCCACAAAAGCGATATCCTGCATATTCATCCAATCAGTCTCGAAATCAGCCCCCGCGGAAAAATAAAGCGGCTTCTTCTTTTTAAACAACCGGATACCGTATTTAGCCGGGTTATCCAGGACATCCGTGCCGAAGAAGAGGATCAACTGTTGTCCCGCGGAATTGCCTTTTATCTTCACCCCCAACCCCTGCAGAAAGCCCAAGGTCCGCAAACAAGACTCCCGGGTCTGTTTCGGCAAGCCGTATAAAGTAAAAACCTCGGGCTCAATACCCGCGGCCCGGGTAGCTTTAATAGTCGCTTCAAATTGGCGCAGATCGATCCGTTTATTGATCGCTTTGTTCACCTTGGGATCCACTGATTCCAGGCCATAGGCAATATACTTCACCCCTGCCTGGGCCATAAGCTTTAACAGCTGCGCATCCACTAACTCCGGGCGCGTCTCGCACCAGATCTCGGTCTTCCAGCGTTTCCTGATGATCCCGCGCATTATCCGTCTGACCCGGCTCTTATCAAAGGTAAAAGACGGATCAGCGAAGAAAAACCTGCGTATCCCGTTTTTATAGCAAATATCCATATCCGCCAGCACCCGGCCAGGCGAATGCGAACGGATAGTCCGTTTAAAAGCCTTCGGGGTATAGCAGAAATTACAGTTATAAGTACAGCCGCGGGAAGTAAGCATTGCCGCGCCAGTATGATCGCTCCAGCGAAAGACTTGAGTCTGATAAGGAGACGGGAATTTATCCAAATTACGGGCCAATGGCTGGGATTGCGTTTCATAAAGTTTATCTTCAGCCCTAAAGACTATGCCTTTGACTTTAGTGATATCCCCCTGCTTTTCCAGGCATTTGATCAATGCAGGCATTACCGCCTCTCCTTCGCCCTTGCAGATCACATCCACATTAGGCATCTGGCCTAATGCCTCGCCCGGCATAAAAGTAGCCTGCGGCCCGCCTAAAACCACCACAATCGACGGATCGCACATCTTGATCAACTTGGCCAATTGCATTGCCAGATGGATATTCACCTGACATACCGACAAACCCACCACATCCGGCTTATACTTCAGCACAAACCTGCTGATCGATTTATCCGTAAGCGTGGTAAGAGAGTCTATTTCGGCGATAACCGAATCAATATTATTTTTAGCCAGGCTGGCGGCGATATAACCGAGGGATATGGGAAAAAGATCGCCTCCCAACGGAGGCAGATTAAAAAGCAGGACTTTAATATTCATACCTGATTATACATCCTCCATCTCATCACCTCAACAACAAAAAGGCGCCGGAGTATCGATCAATCCCTGCGGAATCCGATCGGCGGTTTCTTAGGCTCTGGCGGCGGATCCAGGAGCTTTTTGAACGCCTCGAATACAACTAAGAATTGTTTATCATATTTCTGTTCCATCTCTTCAATCTTACGTTTTAACCCTGCATAGGTCAAACCTGTCCTACGCATTATCACAAATGCGCGCATGATCTGAATATTCACCGCGACCGCCTGTTCACTATTCAAAACACTCGATAACATCGCCACTCCCTGTTCGGTAAAAACATATGGAAACACGGTAGAATGTTTAAGCGTGTTGAACCGGTCGCAATTTGCGACCAGTTCTTCTTTTTCTTTTCTAGTTAATCGAAACATGAAATCATCAGGGAAACGATTTCGGTTACGTTTAACCTGTTCATTAAGTCGTTTTGTTGACACCCCGTACAATATCGCTAAATCCACGTCGATCATGACCTTCCGGCCTCTAAAACTAAAAATCCTTGAGGCTACAAGATCAACTGACAATACCCCAGACATACCGTTCCCCTTTCTGCTCTAATAGACGCGCGAAACCGGGGGAAAATCCCCTTTACAGCTTCTTTCATCATTCCACATACGGCATTCATCCAGCGCCAATTCCGAAAATATCCTCAAACCCTGATCCGGGGATAAACTGAATTTTTCCAGAATGGCTAGCGCTTCTTTTGAAGGGTGATGCGCCAGAAGGATCAAAACCGCCTGCTTGGTTCTAAGCTGGACCTTGCCACGAAAAAGCAGCATCCCCATGCGCCGAATATTATCGAGAGACAAACTTTCATACCCCTTAGGCAAAAGCGCGTGGCTGCTAATGAACACTTCCACTTCATTCATGCCTGGTTTCCCGCATTCGACAAGACCCGCGCGCATATCCATGCGCCCCTTACTCAAAAGCATGTTTAAATAAGCCCAAAATTCGATCTCAGTCATTGTTATCTCCTTTCCTTTTATTTTTTTGATTATTCTCTGTTAAACCCGATCGGCGGCTTCTGCGGCACAGGCACCGACTCCAGCAATTTCTTGATCGCCTCAAAAATAAGCTGGATATTATCATCGTGATTCTCATATTTTTTCTCCAGCTCCGCGATCGATAATGCTCGCGGCATATCTTCTCCTTGCCCACGGGGGCAACACCCGCGCAACTCTGATACGCGCGGGGGATCCCCATAGACAAACAAATCCTCCTT
Organism: Candidatus Omnitrophota bacterium; assembly: GCA_023227985.1. Taxonomy (NCBI): domain Bacteria; kingdom Pseudomonadati; phylum Candidatus Omnitrophota; species Candidatus Omnitrophota bacterium. Next base: position 3,849 of record JALOCB010000032.1, read on the forward strand.
TCTACCCTAATAGACGTACGAAAAGGAAAGATCTAACACAAATTCTCAAACAAAAAAAGCGCCGAGTACTCCAGCGCTTCTCATAAAACCAAAACGTTATCTTTATTCCCTATTTAAATATTTACCAGATCAAAAACATTTATTTATAACTCCAATAATCACTGGTGGTGACCTCACCTCGAAAACTGTACAACTTCCAGGTTGAGAAATTTGCCTTGATTCAAAAGAAAAAAACCGACCACATGGCCAGGTTAAATATAGCTATAACTGTAAGGCGATCTCGTCTACAGGGAAGAACATACTTTGCTCCTAACTATCTTAAATTATAGCACTTTGGGATAAGGGAAACACAGGGATTTCGAGGGTTATGGCGTTCCATGGGGGACACTTCTCTTAGCGCCGCCAATTGAGTTCAACAGGCGAGAAATGTCCCCATCTACTTCATACGAGAAATTTACGGTGGGGGTGAGATTTGAACTCACGAAGGACTTACGCCCTTAACAGTTTTCAAGACTGCCGCTTTCAACCGCTCAGCCACCCCACCTAAAAGATTGCGTGCGGTGTGGTTGCCTCTCTTAAGCTCGGCCTACCACCCCGCCAAACCTTGTAGGCTGAGATCTATTTCGGAATAAAGATCTGATTGAATACTGCCTGGAATATATGCGTAGCTGTCTGGAATGACGCGTTAAAGTAAGTTACGAATGAGAACTTTTCCACGATCAGGCTTAAGCAGAAAGCTAACAGGATCAGGTTCAGGATATATACCAGGGAAAAACCGAATATGTAATTGGCTTTTAAGAAATCACCCTGCTTTGACCTTAAGGACTTGGCCCCGAAAACCAGGTGCAGGCACAGGCTGAAGCTTCCCAAAGCGATAAACAGGCCGGTAAGGCCTTTAGAGCCCCAAAACAGGTTGAACAACGGGTATACGCAGAAGATTATGATGGTATATATCGGCAGGACATACGGCGCAACCTTTACCAAAGGCGCGAAGAATTTAAATACAAGCATCAGGATCTTCTGCCCTTTATTATAAACAATGGACAGTTCATAAACAAAAAAATGGATCACTACGAACGCGCCTATCCCGGACCAGAAATACTCCTGCATGGCCTTGTCAGCCAGCCCCAGTTCCTTCAGGAAGGTCATTGAATAGGAATAAACGAAACAAAGCAGGGAAATCCCGACAGCAAGCTTGAATATACTTAACACCTTATCCAGGATCAACCTGAACTTTGGCTTTATGTCCCCGCCGGCATCCAAGCCCGGATCAAGCTGGCCGAAATCAATGTTACTGCCTTCGTCCTTAAGAAATCCTCTCTTGGCCATCAAAATAGCTCCTTAGGCATTCAGGGATCAGGATCGACCCGTCTTTCTGCTGGTAATTCTCCAAGATCGCGATTACCGTCCTGGCCAATGCAACCCCTGAACCATTTAGTGTATGAACGAAATCCATTTTCTTGGTATCTTTTCTTCTAAAACGTATATTCGCCCTGCGGGCCTGAAAATTCTCGAAATTCGAGCAGCTGGATACCTCCAGCCATTTATCCGCGCCTGAGGCATATGCCTCCAGGTCATAACATTTGCTCGCCGCGAAACTTATATCCTGGGTGGCCAAGGATATTACCCGGTAAGGCAGCCCCAGGGCCTGCAAGACCTCTTCAGCGTTGCCTACCAGAGATTCCAATTCAGCGTAAGAATCCTCGGGTTTGACGAACTTGACCATCTCTACCTTATCGAACTGGTGCACGCGCATCATTCCCCGGGTATCTTTGCCATAAGAGCCAGCCTCCCTGCGAAAACATGCAGTGTAGGCGGTCAGATATTTAGGCAGATCCTCCTCATTCAAGACCTCATCGCTGTAAATATTGGTCACCGGGACTTCCGCAGTAGGGATCAGGTAAAGATCATCGTCTTTTAATTTGTACATATCCTCTTCCATCTTGGGCAGTTGGCCGGTTCCGGTCATAGTCTTGCGATTGACCAGGAATGGAGGGAATATTTCAGTATAGCCGTGCTTCCTGGTATGCAGATCGAGCATAAAATTTATCAAAGCCCGCTCCAGCTTAGCGCCCCAGCCTTTGAAGAGCAGGAAATTCGCTCCGCTGAGCTTGGTCCCTCTGGCAAAATCCACGATATCCAGTTTCTGGCAGAGCTCTATATGATTTAAAGGCTTGAAGTCGAATTTCGGCGCAGCGCCCCAGGAACGCTCGACGCGCGCCTTATCCGGAGCGCCTACAGGAACAGATGTGTGCGGGATGTTCGGAATGGTAAGAAGCAACTGGTTCAGATTCACGTCGCTTTCTTTAATCTGGGCATCCAATCGGTCGATCTTTTCAGCGATGTATTTCATCGAGGAGATCCGCTCTTTAGGGTCCTTCTTTTCCTTAAGCAGGGCGCTGATCTCGTCATTGGCCTTGTTCTTCTGCGCCCGTAATTCCTCCAACTCAACCAGTATCTTGCGCCGGGAATTATCCAGATCCAATATCTGCGCCAGGTTGAATTTGGAATTGCGGTCCTTTAAAGCCTTTGCCACGACTTCCTGATTTTCCCGGATGAATTTTATGTCTAACATTTAGGAGCTCCTCAAATTTGACCTGCCATTGAAGCGAAAATTCGCCACCGGATCTTCTGTGAGGGGCCTTATAAGTCCGGGACGTTTTTTCAGCACTTAATGATCTATCAGGATAGAAATTTTATTCCGGTGGAGAAGATGGCCGCGTTATCCGGCCTTTGCCAGACAACCTTGCCCAATACTTCGATATGTTCGGGTTTGTCTCCGGGCAGGTCGAATTCCAGGCGCAGGACAGTGCCGAGCGGCAATACCCGATTCACCTTAAGGCATAACCCGCCCTGGCTGATATCCTCGGTCGAACCTGTTTCATAGGCCGGCATGACGATCGCAAAGCTTACTTGGGTAGCGACGTTTATCCTGGGGAACTGCCTTTGCTCCGTGGGAATCTGGTCTTCAGACATCTAAATTCACCTGGCCTTTCAGCCTTTGCCTGACCTTTCGACCTGCAAGAGATAAAAAGTGAGCCGCCGTGGAATCGAACCACGAACCTTGACCTTAAGAGGGTCCTGCTCTACCAATTGAGCTAGCGGCCCGAAGACTATTTATATGCCGCTGTGCTTCAGGGCGTGCGGCTAAACTATGGCTTTCCGTAAATTATCTGTAGTATTTTATCTTAAATCCCTGTTATTTGCAATTGTAATTTTTATAAATCAGCAAGAAATTTTTATGCGCCCAGGAGGAATCGAACCTCCAACACCCAGCTCCGAAGGCTAGTGCTCTATCCAATTGAGCTATGGGCGCGCAAAGATATTCGCAACCCGTTTCACCGCAATGAATAACAAGACCGGGTCTTGAAGTTAGAAGATCTCGCAGTTAGGGCCGATAAGATCCTGAATCTCTTTGAGGCGGATGTCATCTACTTTAAGCGCTCCCGCTTCAGCGGTGTTGCGCGCCGGAGAATTCAACTGCACCTTATCCGGCTTGATCTGATCGATCGCTTCTTTGAGCCTGCGGATATGCGCCGGAGAATCATTCATGCCTTTGATCAACATTACCTCCAGCCAGATCTTCCCCTTGAATTCTTTTCTCAGCTCGATCAATCCGCTGATTATATCCCCGACCTTTATCTGCGGATCAGGCCGGTCAATCGCCTGGAATATCGCGTCGGTTACCGCGTCCAGAGAAGGGATTATTAATTCGGCCTGGAGCAATTGCTGCCGGGCCTCGGAAGAGCTTAACAAAGAAGAATTAGTGATCACGCATACCGGAACAGTTGTGGCTTTTTTTATCCGGCGGATAAGCTCATCTATCCGTATATTCAACAGCGGCTCCCCTGTTCCGGAAAGAGTGACATAATCCAGCTCTTTTGCCTGATCAGGGTTACACTCCATCCAGGAGCTGAATTCCGCGAAGATCTCTTCGATCTTTACGTATTCCTTCCTCTGCAGGTAGCGGTTCCTGGTCCTGCCTAATTGGCAATAGACGCAGTCGAAATTACAGGTCTTGAAATCAGTCAATGAAACCCCTAAAGACCTGCCGATCCTGCGCGAATTTACCGGTCCGTATATGTATTTCATAATAAAAACCCCCCATCCTCTTAAGATCTTACGCGACTTAACAAGATGGGGGCATTTGAGTTGCTACGATTATTTTACCTCTATCACCGAATTCTGCGTGCCAAAAGAATTAAAAACCGCAGCCGCTTTGGGATCAGTCATCCATGACCCATCCACGAAGAACTTATATTCATATTTCCCGGGCTTAAGACTGGCCTTGACCGACCAATTTCCCCTGGTATCCTTTTTAGCCGGTAAACCCTTGGGATCCCAGTTGTTAAAGCATCCCGCGACCGAGACCTTTTTGGCTTTAGGCGAATAAATCTTGAATTGCGTAACCGTGGCAGTTACTTTTGGTTTTGACCCGGAACACGTTTTAGCCATAACGACCTCCTTCTTTCTTATATTAATTTATACCCTTTCTGCGCAGACTGTCAAGGAGTTTTTAATGAGCAGATAACTTACGGGGCCTCTATCCTACTAGTTACAACGACGTAAGTTATAGTGAAACGTCTGCGAATTATGAGCACCGAAAGTCTTTATCCAGCGAAATACCGTGAAGCGGGGCCCCCGGAAGCTACGAGAGAATTTGGCACAAATTTGCGAGTGTTTTGCTTACGGGATCAACGCGCAAAGGATGTTACACCGCAACTATCGCGATGCCTTTCCTATCCGCCAGCGCCAGAGAGTCTTTCATATCCAAGAAAAGGGTTTTATCCGCTTCGATCGCCAGGCAGGACGCCTTGGCGCAGATCAACGTCTTTATTGTCTTAAGCCCGATCACCGGAAGGTCAAAACGCATATCCTGGTCAGGCCTGGCTGCCTTGGCCACGATCATTCCCGAACGCGCTATCCTTCCAGCTCTGCGGATAAGGTTATCCGTACCTTCTAAGGCCTCTACGCCGACTATAGCTTTGTTCCTAACCGCCACAGTAAGCCCGATATCCAGGCCAGCCACTTTTCTGGCCAGGTTTATACCGAAATACACATCCTCCCATTCCAAAGGATCCGGCTGCCTCTTAGTGAGCGTTCCCTTAGCCGGCATAAAATCCTGCAGGTACGTGCTCGAGTCGATCAATTCCAAGCCTTCGCTTTCCAGCTTTTTGGCGATAGCGGCGAATATTGTGTTGGCCTTTCTATCGGTTATGTTCAGCAGGAGCTCTTGTATCTGCTTGCTGTTGCGCACTTCCCTGCTAAAAAGCCTGGCTGGGCTTATCTGCCCGGCCATGATCACTTTTTTCACGCCTTCGGATCTGAAGATATCTATTATCCGGGACAGGTCGCTTAAGGAAACCCAATAAAACTTATCCGCGTATTTCTTCAGCTGCCAGCTGGTCTCGCCGCGGATCCCCGCAGCAACGATATAGCAGCCTTTTTTCTTGGCTTCTTCCGAAAATATTACCGGGAACCGCCGGTTACCGGCGATCAATCCTATCTTATCCATTTTATTCTTCGTTTCTTTTAGGTAAACGGCAGGAACGGCAGACCCCACGCGAAGAGTTGTCGATAAAATCAAGCAGGTATGCTACTTCCGCACAATGATCCTTTTCTTCTTTTAACCGGATAACCGCCTTCTTAAGAGGAAGCCCGGAATTAAAAAGCACCTTAAAGGCATGGCCCAGGGCCTTGATCGACTCCCGTGAGATATTATACCTTTTCAACCCCACCATATTCAATCCGTACAGCCGCGCCGGATGCCCGTCGCAGGCCGAAAAAGGCGGGACATCCTGGACCGCCTTGGAAAGCCCGGCCAATATGGAATATTTACCAACCCTGACAAACTGGTGCGCCGCGCCGAAGCCGCTGATATGCACATAATCCTCGACCACAACATGCCCGGCCAGAGTAGCGGCGTTAACGATCACGCAATGGTTGCCTACACAACAGTCATGGGCGACATGGGCATAAGCCATAAACAGGTTATTGTTGCCGATGACGGTCTTGCCGCCCTCGCCTGTCCCCGGGTTCAGGGTGCAGAATTCCCGGATGACATTGTTATCCCCTATCTCCAGAAAGCTTTTCTCGCCTTTGAATTTAAGGTCCTGGGGCTTGTTGCCCACTGCCGCAAAACTGAAGACCTCGCAGTTGGCGCCGATAGTGGTGTTGCCCTGGATAACGCTGTGCCCGGCGATCTTAGTGCCCGGCCCGATAACCACATTATCGCCGATTATCGAGTAAGGCCCGACTTCAACATCAGCGGCCAGACTGGCTTTATCCGAAACTATAGCGGTAGAATGTATTCTCATTATTTTCAACTGTCTCCGAACGCGAACATCATATCAGCCTCAGCCACTACCTGTCCGTCAACTGTAGCCTGGCCGTGGACCTGTCCGGTCTTGGACCTTAACTTGACCGCGGTGACCTCAAAAACCAGCTGATCGCCGGGGATAACGACTTTGCGGAATTTAGCGTTGTTTATGGACATAAAGAAAGCGATCTTGCCCCGGTTCTCCGCCTGGGACAAAAGCATTACCCCGCCTACCTGAGCCATTGTTTCCAAAATTATCACTCCGGGCATAACCGGCTTCTCCGGAAAATGACCCTTAAAAAAATAATCGTTTATGGTGACGTTCTTTATGCCTACGGCTCGCCTGCCCTGGTCCAGTTGCAGGATCCGGTCCACAAACAGGAACGGCTGGCGATGCGGCAATATCCGCATTATTTCTTCGATATCCATTGTCTGGCCGTCGGGCAAAGAATAACTCTGGCCTGAGGTCAAACTCGGCTGCCGGGTTTGCGGCCTTTGCTGGGCGATCTTCTTGACCAGCTTCAGGTTAAGGGAATGTCCGCTCTTTAAAGCGATGATATGGCCTTTTAAAGGCTGACCCAGGATATACAGGTCGCCGAGGAGGTCAAGCACCTTGTGGCGTACAAATTCATCCTCAAAACGCAATTCATTATTGATCACCCCTTTTTTTCCGACCACCAGGGCGTTCTCATAATTAGCGCCTTTGCCCAGGCCTTTCTTCTTGAGCGCCTCAACTTCATCCTCAAGGCAGAATGTCCGGGCGGGGGCGATATCGTCCCTGAACAGGGCCGAACCGACCACTATCTCCAGGAAATCCGACTTGATAAAATGATTATCATAATCCAGGGTATAAGATATTTTTAATTTATCCGAAGGGAATATCGCGATGCTTGCCCCGGCGTCCTGGACCATTACCGGCTCCTTGACGCTGATATACTTGCGTTCTTTTTCCTGCTCGCAGATGCCGGCAGCGGACAGCGTGTCGATAAATCCCTTGCTGCTTCCGTCCAACCCGCAGACCTCGCTGTTATCGATCTCAATGTCCAGGTTATCGATGCCTAAGCCGAATAACCCGGCCAGCAAATGCTCGACGGTATAGATCTGGACCCCGTCTTTTTCCAGGTGGCTGAAACGCAGGCTTCCTTCCTGCGAAGAGACGTTCTCAACGCAAACCTTGACCGCCGGCTTGTTAGCCAGGTCCACGCGGATGAAATTGATCCCGTTATCGGCAGGCGCGGGCTTAAAGGTAAGGTTGACTTTATTGCCGGTATGAAGGCCGGTGCCTTTGATACTTATCTGTTTAGTTATTGTCCGTTGTTTTTCCATAGTATTTATTTGGTTTTGGTTGCGCTCTTCGAAAGACCCTCGATCTTTTGTTTGATCTCTTTGATCGTTTCGTGCCATTTAGGCAAAGCCTGAACATAGGCGTTTATCCTTTTAGCCTCATCCGCGGGCTTGGCCGGAGTACCCCAGACCACCGAGCCGGCAGGCAAAGACTTACTCACCCCTGATTGCGCCATAACTATCGAATTATCGCCGATAGTGACATGCCCCACTACCCCGGCCTGTCCGGCCAGGATCACGTTGTTGCCGATATTAGTGCTTCCGGAAATGCCCACCTGGGCCACGATCAGGCAGTTGGCGCCGATGGACACGTTATGGGCGATATGCACCAGATTGTCGATCTTGGTCCCCTTACCGATCACGGTCTTGTCAAAACGCGCCCGGTCGATGGTCACGTTCGCGCCGATCTCCACGTCATCTTCCACTACCACCGTTCCTACCTGGGGGATCTTGTGATGCGCCCCGTTCACCGTGACAAAACCGAACCCGTCGGAGCCTACGACCGCGCCGCTGTGAATGATCACCCTGTTGCCGACAGAAACACGCTCGCGGATGCTCACATTGGCGTGGATAACAGTGTCGCTGCCCACAACTGAATGCTTGCCCACATAACATCCGGGATAGATCACGCTGCGATCGCCGATAACCGCTTCATCGTCGATAACCGCGCAGGCGCAAACCGCCGCGCCTATGCCCAGCTTGACGTTCTTTCCAAGTACCGCTTTAGGATCGATGCCCTGGGGATGCTTATCCTCCTGCGGCAGGATAAAAGAAACCGCCTTGGTAAAGGCTAATGAGGGATTGTCGCAGCGGATAACCGGCTTTGCCCCGGGGCTTACTTCCCGGGAAACGATCACCGCCGAGGCCCTGGTCCTTTCCAGAAAAGGCAAGTATTTGGGATTAGCCAAAAAGGTGATATCTCCTTCGCAGGCCTCTTGTATCCCGGAAATCCCCTTGATCTCTATCGAGCCTTCCCCAACGACTTCCCCGCCTACGAGAGCGGCAATTTCTTTAAGGGTCCTTGACATAATTATTTCTTTGAGCTTTTTCCTTTATTGATCAATTCAATGACCTTATCGGTGATATCCAGGGTCTTATCCTGATACACCAATACCCGGTCGTTAAAAACCATGGTATAACCTTCTTTATCGGCTAATTGCTTGATCGTGTCGTTTATATCCTTTAACAGCTCCTGCATTTTCTCGTCCTGTTCCTTGCGCAGGTCAGCCTGTTTTTGCCTGTCGAATTCCTGAAGGTTCTTTACCTTCTTTTCAAAATCATCGCGCTTGGCATCTTTTTCCTTGTCGCTCATCAGGTTCATTTTATCCTGGAGCTGTTTCACTTCGGCAATCAGCTTGTCGCGCTCGTTGTTATAAGCGTTCTGTTTGTCGGTAAGAGTCTTGTCATAATCCTTGGTCTTGTGGTATTCCCCCAGGGTCTTGCTAAGATCGATATAAGCAAACTTATCCGCGGCGAACGCCTTGCTCCCCGATAACATCAAAAACAAACCGCACACTACTCCCCAGACAAATATTGACCTGCGCATGTGTATCCTCCTCATTCAGCTGTTACTTAAGCGGTATAGTTTGAGATATCTACCCTGATGACCTCATCTGCCTTTACTTAAGCCAGCGAAAATATTTTATCCCGATCCACTCGCCCGGGGTATCAGAACCCGTGGCTCATGCTGAAATGGAACCTGCCTTTGCCTTTGCTGTCCTGGCCGGGCTCCTTGTCCAAGGGAATGCCGTAATCCAGCATGATCGGCCCGATCGGCGTTTTCAGCCTGAAGCCCACGCCTGTGCCGGCCTTCATACCGCTGGAACCGACATCCGAGGGCTTTGACCAGACATTGCCGATATCATAGAACGCGGCCAGTTTCAGGAAACTCACCACCGGATAAGTATATTCAATGTTGCCGATCAAGACCGAACTGCCGCCTAACGGATCGCCGGTCTTGGAATCCACGCAATTATCCTCGGAGACCTTTCTTTCGCGGTAACCCCTGACCGAGCCGGAGCCACCGGTAAAAAATCTCTCATATATGGGTATCTTGGTCGAATCGCCGTAGGTATCGGCAATGCCCATCCTGCCGCGGAACTCGATAACCGCGTTGCGCCAGACCGGGGTATAATGCGAAGCCCGGCTGTAAAATTTCCAGAAATCCTTATCCCCTCCGAACGGGCCTCCGGCGACCTGCAGGGATCCGCCCAGGACATTCCCTTTGGTGGGGTTGAAAACATTGTCCCTGCTGTCAAAGGTCAATCCGTATTCCATGCTGCTTACGGCGTTGGTCCCCGCCTCGGAT
>JALOCB010000033.1 GCA_023227985.1 Candidatus Omnitrophota bacterium
TCGCAATTAGAACTGTCCGCCGGACAGTGACCGTTTTTCCCGGTATCCCGCCACTTTCTGCTTAACGGCCTATCCCGGCGAAAATGATACCCCTCCATCTCCCGACAGACAAACGCAACAAAAGCCGTTCAACGCGAAAAAGGCCATGGGACAATGGATCCCTTGCGCCTTTCGAAGCAAAAATACTTGTGGAGCGCCGGGAGACAGAATATAATACAGGTGGCCGGGCGGAAGTGAAATTACTAACCAGCCGCGTCGGAAACAAGCAAACCGGCGGAAAGAGGAATGCGGCTGTTTTTTTGCAATAGCAGGCGCGACTAATGGGGCAGGTTATATGAGCTTGAAATTGGCGGTTCCGCATAATTGGCAGCCTGATCTGCTGGATGCGCTGGATCTGGGGGAAGTGGACGAGTTCTACGGCAAACTCGAATCGGATATTTTAGGAGGGGGCAGGGCTTCTAATTCCTGCCCCAAGGCCACCCGCAAGGCCGTGAAGCAGGGAATTGACCGGATCCATAAGAGCGGCCGTACTTTCAATTACCTGTTTAACGGCACGTGCGCCGGCAATCAGGAGACATCCCGGCAGTTCATCCGGGAATTCGCGAAACAACTGCAATGGCTGCGGGATCTGCAGGTGGATTCTGTCACGGTTTCCCTGCCTTTTATTTTTGAATTCATCAAAAAAAACTTTCCCGGTATTAAACTCAGTGTTTCCGCTAACGCTTATGTGGATAACGAGGAAAAGGCCAGATTCTGGGAAGGCCTGGGAGCGGACAGGATCACCCTGGATGCCTTTACACTTAATCGGGATTTTAAACGCATCGCGAAGATACGCAAAGCGGTCAAATGCCGTTTGCAGGTTATCGCGAATAACGGATGCCTTTGCGAATGCCCTTTCGCCGCCTGCCACGGGCTGGCAGCTGCTCACGCCTCGGAAAAAGGCCATATCTCCAAGGGGTTCCTGGTAGATTTCTACAAGCTTATGTGCGTGTATACGAGGGTGAAAGAACCGGCCCGCTATTTGAGGTGCGATTGGATCCGGCCGGAGGACGTTCATCTGTATGAAGGACTGGGGATCGATTCGCTAAAGCTGGTCACCAGGGGGTTGCCGACCGGTATCCTGGCTAAGATCGTTCACGCCTATTCCCGGCGGCGCTACCAGGGCAACTTGCTGGACCTTGTCTTTAGCCATCCCAAGCAGGTTAATTATAACAAGTTCTCTTTATTGTATGTGCTGAAATACTTTTTTCATCCCCTGCGGATCAATATCTTTAAACTCAAGCAATTCAAGGCGATGGCCGATGGATTGAAAGATCTTGTTTATATCGATAACCGCAAGCTTGACGGTTTCCTGCTTTCTTTGCAGGACAAGGATTGCCATAAAACCCCATGCGCGGAATGCGGCTGGTGCGCTCAGAAAGCGCGGGAAACGGTCAGAGTTGATTTGAGCCGCGCTGAGGCCGCGTTAAAGATTGTCGAGAATATCCGGGAGGAATTCCTGTCGGGGAGTATGTTTTCTTACTCGGCGCGGCCGTCCGGCGGCGAAAAATAAAGGTATAGATAATGGAATACAGCGTGCCTGTTTATTGGAACGGAGATTATATCCGGTCGTTACTCGCGGTTGATCGGCAACACAGGATAAAAGAGGCGTATGGCATCCCGGCCGGGCGCGAAGGCTGCCTGTCGATCCTGCCTTTATCGCGGCAGGGGATCAGGTTCAACTGTCTCCTTGACGCGTTGTGCATGGATAACCTTGAGTTTGCCAGCCGGGGACAAAGGAAAATAACCGCGCTTTTGGATTCATTCGTCGAGGCCGGGGCGGGCGCGGTCACTGTGGCCAATCCTTATCTGGCGATGTTGATCAAAAAAAGGTATCCCGGGTTATCTATCGTCGTTTCCGCGGCCGCGAATATCAATACTCCGGCCAGGGCCAATTTCTGGGAATCATTAGGCGTTGACGCGATCACCCTCCCCGGACCGGTCTGGAATCATGATCTCGCGGCGCTCAATACCGTCAGGAAATCGGTCAAATGCGGGATCCGGCTTGCCGCCAATAACGGTTGTATCCGTAATTGCCCGATGTTTTTGGGGCACCGGGTATTTGATTCCCACGCGCAGGAAAGCGCCCGCCCGGCAAAGGCGTTTGATTATTACCGGGTCATCTGTTTAACCCGGCGTTTAGAGAGACCCGAGCTGTATATTCGTTCGGATTGGATCAGGCCGGAAGATACCAGGGTGTACGAAGATTACGGGATCAATTGCCTGCAGTTGACTGGAGATGGCCTGCCCGAGCGGATGCTGAAGATCATCGCCGCATACCTGGCCGGTTCATATAATGGTAATTTAATGGATCTTCTGCAAAATTGCCCGCAAAACGCGGCGCCCGGCTGCTTATCCGCTCCGGCGCAGGTGTATATTGAGAATAATAAATTAAACTCCTTTTTGCGCGATATGCCCGGAGATTGCGAAGCGCGTTCCTGCGAGTCCTGCTCTTATTGCAAAAAAGCCGCCGAACAGTCAGTAACTATTCCCGGGCGATACCGAGATGAAACCTTGAGAATCGCGGGGAGATCATCAATGAGTTGTCTATTAAAGGAATATCCTGATCAATGCGCATAATTACAGCAGTTTATCAATGAAGGTCTTTTTCGTAAATCCGCTTGCCGGCACAGGCCGCGGGCATGCCCATTTCCTGCGTGACTGGTGCGGCGGCGAATCCCCGACATCGGTAATTTATCCTCCTTTGGAAATCGCTTCTACCGCGGCGTTATTGCGTCAAAACGGGATACAGGTCTCGCTGCTTGACGCCAACGCGCTGCATCTGGATAACTCCGTTGTTTTACGCCTGATCCAGGCGGAGCAGCCGGATTTTTTGGGGTTTCCGTCCGCCTGGGGAAGCATAAAATACGATCTCGATCTTGCGCGGATGGTTAAAAACGCCCTGCCGCAGGTGCGGATCGTCATCTGGGGGCCTAACGTCAGCGTTATGCCCGATATCGCCCTGGATCCGGGAAATGTGGATTACGTTATACTGGGCGAACCGGAATTCACGTTCCTGAATCTGCTCAAAGGCGATCTTTCTGAAAATCTGGCGTATTCAAAAGACGGTAAGCTTGCGCTATGCAAACGAAGCCTGCGCATGGATCTTGACGCGCTCCCTTTCGCGGCCAGGGAGTTGCTGCCGAATGCCCGGTACCGTTCTGTTTTAGTAAAGAATAATCCGTTCACCCTGATGATGACATCCCGGGGATGTCCGTATCATTGTGAGTTCTGCCAGGCGCAGATATGGTTTCAGGATAAACTTCGTTTCCGCTCAACTTCCAATATTATCGAGGAAATAAGGCGGATCGTGGAAATTCACCATATCCCGCAGATAATTTTCCGCGACCTTACGCTTACCGTGAACAGAAAACATATAATGTCCATTTGCGGACAGATCATAAAGCATAACCTGCGTTTTTCCTGGAGGTGTTTCTCGTGCGTTGATACGGTCGACAAAGAACTTCTGGATATGATGCATAAGGCCGGTTGTAACCAGATATCGTACGGAATAGAAAGCGGGTCGCAGGCGGTTCTGGACCAAAGCGGCAAAGGCATTACCCTGGAACAATCCCGGGAAGCGGTCCGCTTAACCAAGAATGCCGGGATCGAGGCATGTTGCAATTTTATGCTCGGTATGCGCGGCGATACAAAGCAGACTATCCAACAGACGATTGATTTTGCTCTTGAGCTTGATCCGGATCTCGCGCAGTTCCAGGTTGCGGTGCCTGTGTATGCGACCGAATTCTATGATGCCTGTTTCGGGGCAAAAAGACTGTTGTCAGCGCAGGCCCTGAGATGGTACAATACGGAATTAGTTAATCCTGGCTTTACCTGCGGATTCCTCAATGGCCGATTACGCGCCGCTTATACACGATTTTATTTCAGGCTGCCGGTTATTGCCCGGCATGTTCGACGCAGCGTATGTAACGGAAATGCCCGGGAGGCTTTCAGTACGCTGGTTGGTTTATTAAAAGGTCTTTTAACCCCGCATAAACGATAAATGCCGCATTTAAAAAAGATCCTGCTGGTCCGTCCACCAAGGTATTTATGGCCTGTTGTCAATGAATCCGACAATTATATGATGCCCTTAGGCCTGGCTTGCCTGGCTTCGATGATCCAGAGGAATATGCCGGAAGTCGAGGTCAAGATCATTGACTGTCCGCCGCTGAAGATCGGCTGGAAGAGCCTGGCGGATATACTCAGGCGCGAGGCCCCGGATGTGGTCGGAGCCGGAGAAGAGGCCTTGTATCATCATGAGGCGGTAAGGCTTTTTACCCTGGCGAAACAGCTTAATCCCCAAGTGGTCACTGTGGCGGGAGGCCATTTTTTTTCCTGGACAGTAAGGGATTCGCTTGCCAGGTATCCTATTGATTATATCGTCAGGTTTGAGGGGGAAGCTACTTTTTTGGAATTGATGCGCGTTCTGCGTGATGATACCGGGGTTGATAAAGTCCAGGGGATAGCGTATAAGAAGGGCGCGGATATAATCCTGAATCCTTTACGGCCGTTGATTCAGAATCTCGACGAATTCCCCATACCCGCGTATGGGTTGATGCCGATGGGGGATTACTCGCCTTTCGGTTATTTCTGGCCGCAAGGCGCGACCATCGAGCACGGCAGGGGTTGCGTGGATAAATGCAGTTTTTGCAGCCTGTGGACATTCTGGGGGGAGCAGAAGCAGGCGGACGCGGAAAGCGGGGTATTTAATCCTGTTCCCCGCTATAGGACTAAGAGCGTCGGCCGGGTTTTGGAGGAGATTGATCTGTTGTATAACAAATATAAGCGCAAGTATCTTATCTGGGCCGATCCTACGTTCAATGTGGATCCTCATTGGACCGGGGAGTTTTGCGACGGCCTGATACAAAGAGGTTATAAGGATCTTTTTTGGTGGGCTTTTATCCGTGCGGACCTTTTGGTCAGGGACGAGAAGATGGGGGTGTTGAAGAAGATGGTCTGTGCCGGATTGATCAATGCTTTTATCGGCCTGGAACGGGCGGATAACAGAGACCTGAACGCAGTAGACAAGAATTATAATATCGAGGTGTGTCAGGAGGCATTCCGTATTTTAAAAGAAAAATACCCCAGCGTCCACCGCCAGGGCACCCTTTTGACCGGGATCCGCCAGGAGAAGAAGCGCTCGATCTTCGCTATGGTCGATTACGCGCTGGATGCCGGGGTTGAGTTTATGATCCTGCATCCGATCACTCCGGTGCCCGGGACTTTTGTCTATCAGGAAGCGCAGGCGAAGGGCTGGATCGCGGAGAAGGATTTCAGCAAATATGACTGGCTCCAGCCGGTAATGTCTATTGAGAATATGTCCTTGAAAGAGTTGGGTAAATGGACCAAAATGGCTTCTTTGAAATTCCTTTTGTCGCGCTGGTTCGAGGCTATCCGCGGGTTGCTTTCCCCTTATATCCATCGCCGGAGATTATATCTCTGGTTCATGAAGATCTTTATTGTCGGGATGTTGGACGATATCAAGGATACGCTGATGAACCGCAAGAAGACGAAGAGATTCAACCGGTTCCTAACGATGCATAAACCCGCGTGGTATGATGATTAAAAAGACGGCTTCAGGGTGGGTATTTTAATGAAGGTAATGCTGATCGTTCCGGATTCGGACCCCTTTGCCACGAATAAGGCCTGCCGCGCCGGGCTGGCGCCCATATTGCCTATCGGCCTGGCGTATATCGCCGCCGAACTGGAAAAGAATAATATTGCTGTCGTGGTCGAGGATCAGTTCGCCAGCAAGATATCCAACGAGGCCTTGATCGCTAAGATCAGAAAGGAAGATCCCCAGCTGGTCGGGTTTTCCTGTCTTACCGCGTCAATGGGCAACGTCCGCGTTTTGGTTGAACAGATCAGGAAGGTAAAGAAAGATATAAGTATCATCCTGGGGAATATCCACGCCTCGGTGTTCGGGGAGCAGCTTATCCGCAACGGGGTCGGCGACATCGTCGTAGAGGGGGAAGGCGAATATAAGACCAGGGACGTGGCGCTGGCGATCCGGGATAATACCCCGCTGCGCGATATAAAAGGGATAATTTTCAAGGAAGGCAATACGGTTTACCGTAATCCTCCCGCGGAATTGATCCCGGACCTTGACGGGCTGCCCTATCCCGCCTGGCATTTGTTCGATATGAGTTATTACCGCCGATACCCGATGCTGGGGATGTACGGGGACACGGTGATCCCGGTGCAGGCCTCCCGGGGATGCCCGTACCAGTGTTTTTTTTGTTCCCAGGATAAAATGTATGCCCGTCCGCGGTATCGCAGGACCCGGATTGTTATTGATGAGATCGAATATCTGCACGCGAAGTACGGGGCCGGGTATTTTGTTTTCGGGGACGCCTTTTTCCCGTTCTCCATCAGCCAAGGCTATGAGTTCTGCGAAGAGCTTATAAAAAGAGGCTTGCATAAGAAGATCCAATGGTTCGCGGAGACCCGGGTCGATCTGGTTAACCGGGAACTGCTGTTGTTGATGAAAAAAGCCGGCCTGCGCCTGCTGATGTACGGTTTTGAAGTGGGCAACCAAAAGGTCCTGGATTCCCTGGGGAAGAACACTACCCTGGAGCAGGCCCGCAACGCCATGAAATACACCAAAGAGGCGGGGGTTTATTGCCTGGGGCTGTTCATGCTCGGGATGCCCGGCGAAACAAAAGCCACCTGCGAAGAAACCATTCGTTTTGCCAAGGAGTTGGACTGCGATATCATTAAATTCAATATAGCCGTGCCTTTGCCCGGTTCCCGCTTTTTCGACGATTACAGCCGCGAACATAAGGACATTCTGACCGAGGTGGTTTCGGTGGAGCGGAAGTTTACCAGCTGGACCGATTGGACCGCGGATTCCGGCAGGGACATTTACGCGCCTGAGGGGATGACCGGAAAGGAATTGATCCGCCTGCAGCGCAAAGCGATGTTCTCGTTCTATATGCGGCCGCGGATAATTCTGCGGCATCTGTTGCGCAGTTCGTTTTCTTTTAAGGACCTTTGTTTCGGGGGGTATTTCCTGTTCAGACAGAAATTACAGAGCCTGGGAGAGGATCTTAGGTCGAGGTTCGCATGAGAGTCTGCCTTATCGCGCCGCCCGCCATCCGTCTGCGTTATAATATCAGCGGGATATATCCGCTGCCCCCTTTGGGACTGGCCTATATCGCCGGGACATTGGAAAAGAACGGTTTTCAGGTCGAGATCGTCGATATGCCGGCTTTGAAGATGGATTTTGCCGGATTGGAAAAACATCTGGCCGCTAAAGACCCGTTTAAGGTGTACGGCCTCAGCTGCAACGCGTTTAACTTGAAAAATGGTTTATTCCTCGCTCGTCTGATCAAACGGATCAACCCGGACGCTAAGGTTGTTATCGGCGGGCGCTGCGGCGGGTTGCCCGCGGAGAAGATCTTTCAGTATGGCCGGGATTTCGATGTGATCGTCAAAGGGGAGGGTGAGAACAGCATGCTGGAGTTGTGCCGCTATTTCCGCGGCGCCGGCGCTTCGGCAGGGCTCGCCGGGATAAAGGGCATTTCGTTCCGGCAAAATGGAAGCGTAATTACTAATGATCCGGCGCCTTACGCTGACCTGGACTCATTGCCTTTGCCCGCCAGGCATCTTTTGCCGGATAAATGTTACCGGATGCATCCGCCGTTCGGAATATTCCCCCCGGTAACCTTGATGGAAACAAGCCGCGGCTGCGTTTATAACTGCAGTTTTTGCGGGCTTTCGTCGCCAGTCAGGGAACGCTCAACCGGGCATATTATCGCTGAGATTGAATGCCTGATGAAGAACTACGGCATAAAAGAGATCCATTTTGTCGATCCCACGTTCACTTATAATCAGCCGCGGATAGAGGAATTGTGCGGGCGCATATCAGACAAGGGCCTGAAGTTCGCCTGGACCTGCAAGACCAGGGTTGATTGCGTGTCAGAGCGGTTGTTGCAGGGGATGGCCGGGGCCGGCTGTTATATGATATCGTACGGCGTGGAATCGGGGAGCCAGAATATACTCGACAGCCTGAAAAAATCCATCACCCTGGAAAATACCATAAGTGCGTTCAAATGGACGCGGCATGCCGGTATCCGGACCATCGCCTATACTATTATCGGCTACCCGCATGAGCGGGATGAGGAGGTTCAAAACACGATAGACCTGGTCAATCGCCTGGATCCCGATTTTGTCCTGTATAATGAGTTTTTTCTCGTTCCCGGTTCCAATATGGAAATGGAATATATGCGGGAAAACAATATCGATTTTGACGACCTGATCGAGTTTTATTCGCGATCACCCCGGCATACGGCTATTGACCGCTACCGGGTAACAAAGCAATTGAAGAGGGCGAATAGATCGTTCTACTCAAGGCCGTCATATCTTCTTTCCCGGCTGGCCCGGATAAAGAATCCCAATGACCTGAAGGTGATGTTTAAAGGCGTATTCCATATGCTGATCGATAAGATCAGGACCAAAGAGGTAATTTAAAAAATGCCTAACGCCGATCTGTCCCTCACTATAAAAAGATTCAAACACGCGCTTATCCTTTTCCTCAAATATTCCACACTAAAGAAGTTCCTGAACCTGGTCCGGTCGGAGTGCCAGCGCAGGGCCAAAGCCGTTGCCCTTACCTGCCGGGCGTATTGCATTAAGATCGAACCCACAAATATATGCGATTCCGGATGCGAGTATTGCCCGCACGCCGCTTCGCCGGAGCCGCGCGGTAAAATGCGCTTGGCCGATTTCAAGGCGATCATTGACAAAAACAAGGATTTCGCGTATTTGGCTATAATGCAGTATTCCGGAGAGCCGTTATTGAACGAGGATATCTATGAGATGATCGGGTACGCGCATTCCGCTAAGGTGGCGACCTATATGAGCACGAATCTCCAGCATCTTAAGGCCTCAGACGCCGTGAAGCTCGTATCCAGCGGACTTGATCTGCTGACCGTGTCTATCGACGGGGTAAGCGATGATACCTATAATCGCTACCGCAAAAGCGGCAAATTAAGCGTTGTCCTGGATAATATCCGCAGCCTCGCGCAGGCAAAGAAGGCATTGCGTTCAGCCTGGCCGATCATCAATCTGCAATATCTGGTTATGGGGCATAATGAGCACCAGGCCGGCGAGGCGGGGAAATTGGCCCGCACCCTCGGGGTTGACAGCTTTGAATTAAAACCGGTAGGCGTGACCTGCGATATGCTGCGGCTTTTGCCCAAGGACCCGCGATATGTGCGCAGGGTGTATAAAAAGAACGCGGGGCCCAGGCAGCCCTGCTGGTGGCTTTGGTCGGCAATTGTCGTCCTCTGGGACGGAAGAGTTATTCCTTGCTGCAGCCCTTTTTACAAGCCTTTTGACAAAAGCGTTTCAGGCAATATGATCCGCCAAACGCCCGATGAAATCAGGAATTCGCAGGCCTTCCGGCAATTGCGCCAGACATATCCTTCCAAAAACTGCAGTGATTGCCTTATCCCGTACGGGAGCGTTTTAAATCAGACCTTATGACCTTTATCTTCCCGCTATTCGCAGCCTGAGGAGTAGTGCGGCGATCTTCAATTGCCGTATAATATAAAATGGGGTATAGCGGAAGGTGAGCATGCGCCAGAGGTATCCCGGACGAAGATAGAAACCGCGGTACGCCCTTCTTATCCAGGCATTCAATTCTTTTGTTGAAAGACCGGTATCCTGCGGTTTCCACTTGTCGGCGGAGCCGGGGATGCCTTTGTAATGCTCCAGCCAGATATCCGATTTGAATTTATCCAGCGATCTTTTGTGGACATCCGTATAGTGGATGGGCGCGACCTTCATGAATTGGGCGAAATTAAGGGGGAGGCTTCTGGCAAAGGCGATAGTGTCTTGTATGCTCTCGACGGTTTCCCCGGTATTGCCGATCATGAAATAACCGAATACGGCAATATGTTTTTTCGCGGTCAGCTTTACCGTTTCTTTGACCTTCCCGAGAGTGATCTGCCGGTTAAGGCCGTCAAGTATCCGCTGGTTGCCGGATTCGATCCCGTAGTGTATCTTAACGCATCCGGACCCGGCCAAAAGCGATAACATCTCTTCGTCTACCAGGTCGGCCCGCGTGCGCATAACCCATTTCATCCTGACCCCGCTTTTATTGAGCTTCGCGCAAAAGTCCATTGTCCTGGCGCGGTCAACCGTGAAAATAGGGTCTAAAAAGAAAAGCTCGTTTATGCCGAATTTTCGCTTGCATTCGACGATCTCGGCGACGATATTGTTCACATCCCTGGTTTGGTAGGGTGTGTTTTTTTCCTGGCAATAGGTGCACTGGTACGGGCAGCCGAGACTGCCGATGACGGTCGTAAATCTGTCTGCGGTGGTCAAGGCGGTGGTGTAGATCCTGTTATCGATCAATTCCCTGGCGGGGAATGGCAGGGCGTTCAGGTCCACCAGCGGCTCTTCGGCGGTCCTGATGATCTGTCGCCCCTGTTTGTAAATAATTCCGGGGATATTGCCGGTGTCTTTTTTTTGTTCGATCGCATTGACCAGTAAAGGGATGGAAAACAGGCCTTTGCCTGTTAACGCGAAGTCAACATGGCTGTTCTGTATGGTCTCTTCCGGATAAATCCGCGGGAAATGGCCCCGGCAAATAAGGGTGAATTTGAACGCGTCCTTGAGCTTTTTGAGGGCCGAAAATTCAGAAGCGGGTGAGAATACATTGATCGAGGAGCAGACTACCTGAGGCCCGAATTCTTTAATAGTGCGGGAGATTTTTCTGAGGCTGGAACCATTCATCTCGCTGTCGATAACCCGGACCGTATGGCCGGCTTTTTTTAACAGGGAAGCATAATAAAGCAGGCCCATCGGAGGATACCTGGTCAGCCATTGAAAATAAAGCATAGAGGTGACGTATCCGCCGGGTTCTACGCCGGTTATGCCTTTGCCCAGAGGTAATCGTAAGAGCGCTATCTTCATATATGGGATAGTGTAAGCAGAAATACCGCGTTAGTCAAGATTGAAATAAACTCGGGGAAAATTGTCCTTGAAATCATCCCGGCGCTCAACTATAATAAAATGGTTTAACATACATATTTTGCAGTGTTTTACGCGCGAGAGCGGGTAAAATACTGCCGCCACATTTAACCGAGCGTCAATGATGTTAAAACAGATGAAGGAGAACATCGATATTTTTTTATGCCCCGCCTGCCGCGGCGATCTAACGCTGTCCGGAGAAGATATCAAGTGCCTGAAATGCCGGAATAAATATACTGTCGAGGATGGCATCCCGCTTTTTTTCTTGCCGTCCGATACGGATGGCCGTAAAAGGGAAATTTTGCGCAAAGTAAAGTCCTTTTACGAAGAAACACCCTTCCCTAATTATGAAAAATACGAAAATATAGACGCTTTATTCCGGAAAGCAAAACTTGGGGTTTTTGCCCGTTTAATGGACGCTCAGATACCGTATAATGACAGGGTTCTGGATGTCGGATGCGGAACCGGCCAGCTGAGTAATTTCCTGGGTTTGTCCAACCGTCCGGTTTTTGGGACAGATATGTGCTTAAATCCGCTAAAGCTGGGACAGAAATTTAAGATAAATAATAATATCCGGGGAACCGGATTTTATCAAATGAACCTTTTCCGGCCTATATTCAAAGAGGAGAGTTTCCCTCTGGTTATCTGTAATGGCGTTCTTCACCATACCGCTGATCCGTTCAGGGGATTTGAGATCATATCCGGGCTTGTTAAAAAGGGCGGTTATATCCTGGTCGGCCTTTATAACGCTTACGGAAGGATAAACGCCGATATCCGCCGGGGCATATTCAATATCTCCGGCGGCCGTTTCCTGCTTTCAGACAACTGGCATAATGCGGCCGGGGTAAGTGATGTCAGGAAGCTCGCCTGGCTCAGGGATCAATATATGAATCCGCATGAATCAAAACATACTATAGGGGAAGTCTTGAGGTGGTTCGATAATACGGGTTTTGATTTCATAAACTCCATACCGAAACCGAAGGCGTTCGATATCTTCTCGCAGACTGAAAAGTTGTTCGAGCCTAATGCCCCGGGCGACCTGTTGGACCGTTTCCTCATCCAGGCGCGGATGGCTTTTACCGGGAACAGGGACGGCGGATTATTTATAATGATCGGAAAGAAAAGAGCTTTATGAGAAACAATCGGGAAGATACGGAATAAAGCATCCGCTATGGCTTATAAGATATCGGCTACGCGTAAATTTCTTCTGGCCGTTTTTGGTGTATTCTGCTGTGTTATTTTTATTGAACTTAGCCTGCGAATTGGCGCAGCGGCATATTTTTTCCAGCAGCGGTATCGGAACCAGCTTGCTATAAAGCAGGATGGCGTTTACCGGATCTTGTGCCTGGGGGAGTCGACCACTGCCAACCAATATCCCTCTTTCCTGGAGACTCTGCTTAATAAACGCGGCATAGGCATAGAATTCAAGGTGATCGATAAAGGTATCCCCGGAAGGCATACGTCGGATATATTAGACAGCCTTGAATCAAATCTTAACGCGTATCATCCCGATATGGTCATCAGCATGATGGGGATCAATGACATGGGATCGCATATGCCTTACGAGGCTGTTTCCGGATCGAATGCCGTGAAATTTATCAGATCTCTGCGCATTTACAAATTCGCCCGGGTCCTTTGGCTGCATATCGTGACCAGATTGAAAGGGGCGCCCCCTGGAAAACAATCGCTGCGGATCCGCACTATAATACCTCAGGCCTCTGGATATAATGAGTTGCCGGGAACAGGCAAGGATAAAGAAATCGATCCCAATGAATATTGGTTGTATGTCAGTCTGGGGCAGGCTTATCGTAAGCAGGGCAGGTTCCCTGAGGCGGAAGCGGCATTCAAGAAGGCCATGACGGTTAACCCCCAAAACAATTGGTTGGATATCGGGCTGGGGCAGTCTTACCGGGAACAGGGCAGGCGCTCTGAAGCCGAAGCGTCATTTAGGGGCGTCAAAGAATTCCCCGCCATAAAGGATAGTTCTTATTTTGAACGCGGTTGGTTTTACGAGCGCCAGGGCAAATATTCAGCCGCGGAGGCGGTATTTAAGAAAGCTATAAAAGTCAATCCCCGTGATGTCAGGGCATATATCAGCTTAGGACAGCTTTACCGTAATCAGGGCAGGCTTTCCGGCGCGGAGTCGTTATTCAAGAAAGCCATAGCGTTGGATCCCGCCAACGATTGGATCTATTTTGAGCTGGGATGGGTTTATTTGCGTCAGGACAGGTGTTTTGAAGCCGAGGCTTTATTCAAGAAAGCGCGGGATGACAATCCCGGCAATGAATGGCCGTATATGGGTTTGGGATGGGTTTACCGGGTGATCGGCAAATTTTCTGAGGCTGAGGAGGTATTCAGGAACGCCATAGATGTCAACCCCCAAAACGATTGGTCATATATCGGCCTGGGGCAGGCTTGCCGGGCGCAAGGCAGGCTCCCCGAGGCTGAGGCGGCATTTAGGAAGGCCAGGGAAGTTAACCCTAAGAACAATAGGGCTTATTTTGAGCTGGGGTGGATCTTTCAAAACCAAAGCAGGCATTTGGAAACCGAGTTTTTGTTCAGCAAGGCCATCGAAGGCGATCCCCAAAACGCCTGGTTATATGTCGGC
>JALOCB010000034.1 GCA_023227985.1 Candidatus Omnitrophota bacterium
AAATCACCCTCTACGGCAGTGGTTATTTCAATCTCCCCGCCATGTTTGAGAGCTTCTTTGGCGTTACTTAAGAGATTCATGAACACTTCATGAAACTGGTGCTCGTCAACCCGAACCATCGGCAAGGCATTGGAATACACACGCCTGAACCGGATATTATCCAAAGTATACTGGTGTTCCACCAGGTTCAGCAATCCCTCAATGCTGCTGTTCATTTCCACGTCTTTACGGACACCCTTGCTCGGGCGCGAGAAACTGAGCAAACTTTGAATAATGCTTTTAGCCCGCTGGCATTGTTCGAAAATGACCTTCAGGTTGTTTTTGTCCTCCTCATTAATACCCTCGTTCATCATTAACAGCTGGGTGTTGCCTGAAATTATCATAACCGGGTTGTTTATTTCGTGGGCCATAACCGAAACAAGCTCACCCAGCTGTGCCAGGCGCAGGGATTCTTCTATTTTTTTACGCTCGGTAATGTCGCGGATGATCCCCACGATGAACTTGTTCCCGTTTTTATCCATGTACAAAGATTTTTTGGTAACTATAGCATTAACCCTGCCCTGGGCATCGGTGATATTTTCCTCGTTAATATTATCATTACCCGTATTAAACACGATCTCATCATTAGTCCAGAAAACATCCGCCTGTTCTTTAGGCACGAAGGTGTAATCGCTCTTACCTTCCAATTCTTCGCGCGAACGCCCCAGAAACCTGCAAAAAGCGTCATTAACCAGGACAAAGTTATGGTTGCTATCCTTGACAAATACCGGATCGGCGATAGTATTAATGATCGTATTCAAATAATCCTTGGCCCCCTGGATAGCCGCTTCCGCGTTCTTGCGTTCGGTTATATCTTCGATCATCCCCAGTTGGCTGTTCGCTACGCCGTTCTTGGCCGGTATAAAAAAACCCCGGTCACGGATCCACACATATTTGCCGTTCTTATGCCGCAGACGGTACTCTTCATCCCAATGCGAGCAGCTTTGTTTGGCCTTGCTCAATTTCTCAGCTGTATGAACCATATCATCGGGATGCAGCAGCTCTATCCATTGATCAAAACCGCCGTTCAGTTCATCAGTGCTGTAGCCCAAGACCTTTTTCAGGGTATTGCCCCAGAGTATCGAGCCGGTAGGGACGTGATAATCATACGCCACCTGTCCTGAAGCCTCGACGATCAACTCGTAACGCCTCATCCAATCGCGGATCTCATCTTCGGCATCCTTGCGTTCGGTAATATCCTGCACAGTTCCGTCGTAGCACAATATATCACCATCAAGACCCCGGACGGTCTTTGCGTTTATCAATATCCATGAATACCCCCCGTCAACCCGTATTATTTTTACTTCAAAGTTTGAGATTTTATTATCTTTAGCAAGCATCATTTTCAATCTTTCCCGGACATTCGGATCAGCGTACAAA
The DNA here is from genome assembly GCA_023227985.1 of Candidatus Omnitrophota bacterium. NCBI lineage: Bacteria > Pseudomonadati > Candidatus Omnitrophota > Candidatus Omnitrophota bacterium. The sequence continues at coordinate 1,420 of JALOCB010000034.1, forward strand.
TCCCGGATGTTTTTAACACCGGACAGCATTTCGGCAGATGAGGCAAACCCCGCCATATGGGCAAACGCGGGATTGACATGCAGATATCTGCCTTCCGGGGTGCTTTGAAAGATACCCAGGCCGGTATTATCAAAGATATCCCGGTATTTCTCCTCGCTTCTGCGCCGTGTTTCCTCCGCTTCTTTATGTCCGGATATTTCGATAAGGAGCCTTTTCTGCTGTTCAAAAAAATCATAGACCAGCCTGGCGACATCGCCGAATTCGTTATTCCAGACACGCATCCGGTCAATACACCCGGTATCCTTTGTTCGCAAGGCATCTGATATCAGCCGTAACGGCAAGCTTACCGACCGGGTAACAAATACCGAAGTGGCTGCAAGCACCAATACCATAAAAATAAAGAACGTAAGAAAATCCAGTTCCGATGTCCGGATGAACATCTTCAGTGTTTTAGATATACAGGCAAAGCGTAATGTCACCACCGTCCCGCCATCCCATCCGCGGAAATCCCGTGTGAAAACTATATCTATGGCGTCTTTCGCGCCTTTCAACTTAGACAAAACGATCCGATCCCCGTATTCTATCTCACAACCGGTCAATCCCTCCAACTCATCCACATACAACTGGTCCCATAAACGGCCCACCAAAAAATAGCCCCGGGCCGGGGTTTCTCTCAGAAAGTCCTCGGTAGGATGGATAGTCGCGCCCCGAATCTCCAGAACGCCGGCGGCGGTATTAATAAAAAAGTGACAAAGCTTTTCCTTTTCGAATATCTTGGCTAAGGCCACCTGCGGCAGAGGCAGCGTTCTTAACGCATCTTCGCCCACAGTGTTAATATCGTAAACCAAAGACTTATCGACATCATAGACCCAAGCGCAATTGGCGTTATAAGTTGAAAGGCCAGACTGAATATTCAACCTGGCCCATTCCATATCTTTTGTCTTAACAAAATGCACCATCTCACCCCAGTAAGAGTAATCATTGGCGAAAGTCTCAAGGGATAAACCTTTAAGCCTTATGATCTTATCAACAAGTTCGACTTTCTCCTCTTTTTCGGCTAAGCTGATCGCAGCTTGCCTTCTTTTCGTGATCACTCCCAGGAACATAAAAACAAAAAAGAACAAAGCGATGAGCGAAACCAGTAACAACAAAGCTTTTCTATGTATATTCATTGATCCTCGTTATAAGTTTTTGCGCAACATTCTTTGTTATTATTCTATCACATAGATCCTTTTTTTACAAAGAATCTCTACGGGTGGTTTTTTACTCTTTTCGCTTAGCGCGCAGCAACTTACAACAAAAAGATTGACAAATAATATGCCGCAAAAACATCCATTCATATCGAAATATTTAATTTTGACAAACGCCTTGTTGTAACCTGTTGACGCTCGTTGAGTTTCGTTAAGAGGAACCGTCCCCTTTGACTCGCGCAGAGAAATATGATATATTATAGCGAAATATTTCTCAAGGAGTACGATGAAAAGACGCCTGATCCTGTTTATTTTTCTTACCGCAGTTATTACCCGTCATCAAACCGCCGGTTATTGCGAAACTTCCCCGTCGGCTTTGGAATCCGTCCCGAAATATTCCGTCGTGACATCAGAAACAATCGACCTCAGAAAAACAGGCCTGCGTGCCTATAACCCGAAAAAATGTTACAAAGGATACGCGCTGTTCAACAATTTCCCCACGGAAGAAGCGTATAAAAAAGACCCCAACGGATGGAGAGGGTTCACCGCGATATATTTACTCGATACAAACGGGGAAATCGCCTACCGCTGGATGGCGCCCGGGCCTGTCGGTTTCAGCCGCATAGATAATAACGGCCATCTTTTTTATCTTACACATCCCCTGGCGATAAAGGACGGGCTTCACGAACTGGACCCTGATAATAACGAGGTGTGGAATTACGACCTGAGAGGATGCGGCCGGGACCTGAGGATACTCGAAAACGGGCTTTTGATGGTCCTTAATAGCGCGAGGGTCAACTCGCCGCCAGCGAGCGCGCCGAAGGCCACCGCAGGCCCGTTCATAGTCGCGCCGCATATCGCCATGATCTCCCGCGACAAAAAAGTGCTTTGGTCATGGCAAGGAGAAAAATATATACCGGAGTTCGAGAAACTATACGGCAAAAAGATACTCCTGTTCAACCCCAGGCATCAGGACGCGGAAGACTGGTTTCACGCCAATACCTGCGAGATATTAAAAGATAGCCCTCTCGCCCGGAAAGACCTGCGGTTTCGTAAAGGGAACATCCTGTTTTGCTCATTTTACCTGGACTTGATGGGGATCATCGAATACCCCAGCGGCAAGATTGTCTGGTCATTCGGCCCGGGGATCCTCGATGGGCCGCACAGCCCGGCAATGCTCGATAATGGCAACTTCCTTATACTCGACAACGGGGTGAACCGGGGTTGGTCCCGGGTGATCGAGATCGATCCCTTAAAAAAAGAGATAGTCTGGGAATATCACGCTGATCCGCCGGATTCTTTTTACAGTCCTTTTATGTCAAACGCCACGCGCCTTCCGAACGGGAACACCTTTATCTGCGACGGGGTAAAAAACCGGCTTTTCGAGGTCACGCCCTCCGGGGAGATCGCCTGGGACATGATACCTATGCTTGACGGGATCACCGGGTATTTCGGAATACTGCGGGCGGAAAAATACTCCGGGGAATACCTGAAACCACTTTTGGATAACCGGCAATGACGAAAGCGTTATGAAAACACATCGGACAGCTTTTATCCTATGCGTGATAGTATCCCTGCCCTTTTACGCGAGCGCATCCCCGCGTCCGTGCCCCGGGGCGAAGAAAAACAGCACCCTTAACGAGGCGCTATCAGAATACAGCTCAAGGTTCACCGCTGCCGGGAACTTTAAGGTTATAAATAATTTCAAGAATTGCGCCCAGGGCAAAACATTCCATACCATTATCGCCCGAAAAGCGGGTAAACGCGTACAAGTCGAGATCACCTCCGGGCTGAACAGGAATGAGGCGCTGGCGTATTCCAGGACCCAATATACCGTCGTTAAGAACCTTTACGGCCCTCGGCAGATCCAATACCCGGGGATCATTACCAATTCGACCGAATGCCCTGAGAACAAAAAAACGCGGGAGACCACAATAGAAATAATGAATACGCCGACGAAGGTCCTGCTGGCCAACGCCTCTGACCGCTATGTGCTCGGGGTATGGGACGACGATTTGATCAGGCAGAAAGCCGCGTTCGCGGTATTTTACGACGAAAAGAACTCTACTTGTTATCAGATCATCGCCTTTCAACCATACGATAATCTTGATACGGAAGGGCTGCTTTCAATACTGTCCGGCTTTAAAATCAAGTGACCCCGCTTCATTCACAAACATCTTCCAGGGGTTTTCCCTGCACAAAATCAGGCAATTTTACGCCCAACAATTTCATCAAGGTCGGATACTGATCGATCATATCTACAGGGTCATTCCCGAGAAAATTATTCTTTTTAACACCCGGCCCCATAATAATAAACGGGCACCATATAGCCGGGCACTTCTCCGTCAGGATCCCCTGCTTATAACCGGTTATCAACGAATTTGAAAATATTTTTTTGTCATCCGACATCTCCTCGGTCCAGGCGTATCCGGGGCGATTGGAAAGGATCAGGTCGCCGATCCTTTCCCGGCACAGCCGGAAAACACGGCCTGACTCTTCCCATGTCGCTATACGCATAACAGGACAGGTCCCGCTCTCATCCCTAAGCCCTTGTAAAGCCAACCTGACCTCTTCCCGCAATTTTTTATACCGTGGGCCGGTTGACCGACGCCAGACCCCATCCCTCCCATGCAGCCCTGCGGGATCTATAAAAACATGCCCATAGTTCAGGTATACCACCGTAGAGCGCAGCCAATCGATCAAAGGCTCACCCGTTACGGGATCCAATTTAAAAAAAAGCCACCCCTGCCGGGCAAAAAGGTTGTTCAAATGCACCCGCCTGTGCAGAGGCACTGCCCCATGATCGGAACTAACGGCTATGACCGTATCCTCATCCGCGTTCTTCAGGTATTCGCCTATTATGGCATCAAGCTCCTTATACATCTGTTTGACTTCCCTCCAAAGCCCGGCTCTTTCTTCGTCAGTCTTATCGTTATAAAGTAAAGATCCCGGGTCCACATACCCCAGCCACCACCGGCTGGTGAGCATTTGATTCGGCGTATAAATATCATGGATAAAAACATCGGGCGCATATGTCTTTAGCAGATAATCCGTTGCCCGGCGGTGCCAATCAAAGGATTGCCCGGCCTCCTCGATAAAGGCGTCCTTATCCTCTTTCGAAAATATAAGCTGAGCGGGGAAACTATCCGCATAATCAACCATCGGGCCTACATTCTTAATAATATCATCCGCTAAAAACACAGGTTTGGTGAGCGTATTGTTCAAATTATCATAAAAAAACCTTATTTTAAAAAGCCCGTCCGCTTGCAGCGTAATGACTTTTATCCTTACTGTCGTATCTATCGGGATATCTCCCCACGATACTGTGACCGGAAGCCATTCGCTTTGATCCCCCTGTTTTAAATCCGCGATCGCCGTTTTTTTATCCGCGGTGAACGCGACACGATCGTAATTCGGGATTGAGTCGTTTGTGCTGTCATAAATATACGCGTATATCTTTGCCCCCCATGCCTCGAGCGCGGATTCTTTCGGAGGGGAATATGACCGGGGCGCCGCATTCCATTCCCAGGCAGGACCGACCAGCGGAAAAACAGCTAACGGCGGGCCGAAGTAAAAAAGCCTGCTCTCGCGCCCCCGGTGGTATTGCACCGAAGCGTCCGGGATGTTCTCGAAGTTAACCGCGTAAAAATTGGCGCCCCACCCCCCCCAGCGCCCGGCGATCGTATACCCCCGCCCCAGTTCCGGCGGCGTGGATCCGGGGACCGAAAGCACCATAACCGATTTTCCCTGCTTTTCCAGGGTTGACCAGATAGCCTCCACCTTGCGCGCCGTGGAGCTGAAGCCGGTCATAGACGGTTTTACCAGCGAGTGGCCGTCGGTATGCATCGGGCCGTCTGAAACCCCGTTTATTTGCGGATAGGTCCCGGTCAGTATAGCTGCGAAATTTACAGGTGTATGCCCGGGATAAACAGGCCTGCAGAAACCATAGGTCCCGTTGTCCATCATTCGTTTTATATTGGGCAGGTCCCCTTCCCTGGCCCAGGCGTAAATATCGAACAAATACGGCTCCGCCCGCATCCCGTCGGGTATGAACCAATAAAGTTTTTTGCCCTTCCGGGCATCTTGGGATAACGGGTCATTCGCTTTCTGAGCATAAGCGATGCCGGCGATACCTGCTAAAACGATCAAAGTGCCAGTTAGAATACGCTTCATTTCTTTATTATTAGAATAGTATCGGCGATATTTTGCGCCAGGAGCCTGTTGCCCCGCGCGGTGCAGTGGCCGAAATCACCCGCAAACATATCCGTAAAATACGCCGGATAACCCTCTTTGCCTACCGCTTCTTTGAATATACGGCCATTATCCACAAACACGATATTCCCGTCATCCCCGGCAAATATCCGCTTTAACGATTCAACACTATGCATAGGATACTGCGCACATATCAATTTTATCCCTCTATCCCCTGTTATTTTCTTTATCCGCAGAAAATTATTGCGCGTTGATGGGTTATAATAATCCAGCCGCGCCTTATCCGCCATATCATAGCTGATCCGGCTATCGTCTTTTCTGTTAAGAGACCCGTACAATGTCCCCAGTCCTCCATACGCCCGGTCATTGAGCGGATTGATCCGTGCAGCCTTGCTGAAAAACTCTTCCGCCGACAAGTGCTTGCCCTGTTCCATGCATAATACGCCGAACCAATAATACATACTGTCATTACCCGGGCTAAGCGCCATGCCTTCTTGCAAGATCTTTTGCGCAGCCGCATAATCACCCTGAAATATGTAAGTGCAACCCAGCTCCAGGTATACCATATCGTTCATCGGATTAAACGATAAGGCTTTTCTGAACAGCTCCGCCGCTTCAATGAATTTCCCCTGATGGCGGTATAATAAAGCCTGTTCGAAATACGCCTTGTCTTCACTGGCATATTTGCCGCAATCAGTTGTTTTAACGCTGGGCGCGCGGATACTCATATTGATAGACCGCGCCAGCTTCACTGTCTTTAACGACATAATAAAATCCCGCAATCTGCGCCTGAGACCCCGGCCATTCACATACGGAATATTCCGGTCATACCCGTCGTTTATGCCCATCATGACAATGACCATATCCGGGCGGTATTTATCAAGCCGGCCTTCCAACTGCGATACGATAGTTTGTGTGCGCGCGGCAACAATGCCTGCGTTCAGGACAGTGAACTTTTTGCCGGAACCGCTGGAATTAAGGATCTGTTCAAGCTGCGCAGGATACGCATCAGCGCCGCCCAAAGCGGTAGTGGACTCGCCCAGGCACAAAATGCGGCACGCGCCTTGTCTTTGAGCGGCGATCATATTTTTAAGCCCTTGCGCATATAAGATCGCCTGCGCGCCGATGCGCATGCCCAACTCCAGCAAGATCAAAGACAGCAATACTCCAAAGGCGGCCAAAAGTATCTTATGCCTGCCGAGAACCGAAGTAGCGGCTTTTTTGGCCATAATCTTACTGCGCTCCTGTGAGAACACTGAAAACAGAGTCACAAACTGACGCGCCCATCCCCTCGAACAACGGCAGTTGAATATTTGAAGCATATAACCGGGCGCTCACAGGCAAAGTCCCCGAAGCCAACCCTGATAAACCCGCGGTAGACGCGATCTCCGAGCGTATGCCTATATCCAAACCCTTGCCGCGGGCGCGCATTTTGATCTTATCAAGATCCGGCTTTGCCCCGGGGCAATTTATGACATACCGCTGATACACTCTGCGCACAGCAAAGCCGCAGTGTTGAAAAGAAACAAGATCTTTTAGCCGGCTATTATACCGCAAGGCGGCTTCCTCAACCCGCGAATTATATTTATCAAGCGATGCCAATTGCTTCATCCCGATCAAAGCCTGAAGATTGGTAAAACGGGCGCACTCCCGCTCTATACCTTCAGAAACAGGTATGCCAAAGCCGCTCAACGCCCTATCCAGTAATAACCGGCGGGTTAAAACAATACCGGCTTTCTTAAGAAACCTCAGTGAACTGGGGAATTTCGGGGAACTGCGCACATCCGACGTTACCAACGCTTGAATATTCCTCGCCAATCCGTCATCGCAGGTAACAATGGCCCCTCCGCCTAACGCATTTAACGATGAGCCTGTTGAAAAGGTAAAATAAGCCGCGTCTCCCCGGGAACCGGACTGTTTATTGCCTGATAACGCCCCGGCGCTATGAGTGCAATCCTCAATAACCTTCAAGCCGTTCTTATGGGCGACGCGCAACACCTCCTCGATATTGCACGGCAACCCGAACATATGGCTGGCGACGACCGCCTTTGACCGCGGGGTGATCGCCGCCTCGATAAGATCAGGGTCAATATTAAATGAACCGGCTTCGACATCTATGAACCTTGGGCTGCATATCTTTTGCGCATTAAGCCGGCATACAAACCCGGAACAATAAGCGGGCAGAATGATCTCGTCGCCCGCTTTCAATCCCATTCCGGCGAGCAAGATACGCATCCCGACGGTATCGGACGGGACGAGCATAGCGTGCTTTACCCCCAGAAACTCCGCAAGCGCGGCCGCGAACGATTTCAGGTATGCCCCTTTGCCTACTTCTTCGGCAAGGACCGTCCGGGCGATATCGCCGATCAAACCCGGATAAACCCGCATTTCGGATTTACGTATCATAACCGGGCAAAAAAACTAAAAATGGGACAATAACTCATCGGCACCCGCCTGTATAAGGAATTTAAGATTATCGAAGCTGTTTATCCGGGACGCTAATTTTCGCAGCATCCCCGGGCGCAAATAGAATTTCGCGTATTCATTCCTGACATATTTTTTGAACCGGTCTCCGGGATCAATGGTCATCTTGCCGTCCGGACGGTCCCGGTATAATTCGTTGCCCGGGAATACGCATATTTCGTTAAAATTGACGAAATCAACGCCGAGACGGCGGGCGAACCCGGAAAATCCGCTCATATTCTCCGGGGTTTCCCCGGGAAGCCCGTAGATGAATAGCCCGACCACTTCCAATCCCGCGCCCTTGGCCAGCCGGGCGGCGCGCATAGATTGTTCAAGCGTAATGTTCTTCCCGCTCAAATCCAATGACTTCTGCGAACACGTCTCAAAACCGAACGATATCTGGTAACACCCCGCCCTGCGCATAATATCGAGCATAGCCTTATCGACAAGATCCACCCGGGTCTGCGCGCGCCAAAGGATGCCGTTCTTCTGCGATATGAAGAAATCGCACACCTTGAATACCAGTTCCCGGTTGGCGGTAAAAGCGAGGTCGCGGAAAAAGATCTCCCCCACCCGGTATTTGCCGGATATTTCCCTGATCTCTTCGCAGATAGACTCCAAACCCCGGTACCTTATCTTGCCGAGGCTGTACAGCTTTGAATTGCAAAAAACGCATTTGCTGTGCGGGCATCCGCGGCTTATGGTCATCGGCGTTATCGGATTCTTCCTATTGAATATCGCGAACCGGTACGCCTGGTTATCGACCAGATCGCGCGCAGGCAGCGGAAGGTCATCCAGATCGATCAAAGACCGTGATCCACTGACAACCTTATCCCCCTGCCAATAAGCGATATTCTGGGCGTAATTACCCCTTACGATATTAACGACAGGCAGCTCCATCTCGCCTAACGCCACGAAATCAGCCGCGGCATCCCTCAACACGACAGACGGGTCATAGGTGACCGGCGGGCCGGAAAAGATTATTTTAATCCGGGGGATACTTCCCTTGATGCGCCGGGCAAGGGCTTTATCTTCTTCTATGGTGAAATATGTTGACGGAATAACAACAAAATCAGGGCGAGAGCTCAAAAGGAGCCTTACGATATCTTCCGGATATAAATGCCTGGCGCTGGCTTCAATAACGCTGACATCCGGATATCCGCATTTCCTCAAATAAGCCGCAGCATAGATGAGGTCAAGCGATAATAAAGGGATAAACCCGGGATAACTGGCGCCCGTCCAATCCCGTAAAAAATGCCTGTGACTTCTGAATAATCCTTTACCGGGGCCTAACGGATCTAAGAAAGCGATTTTAACCGACATAGTAGCATTATAATACGTATTCAAACTGCCGCAAATATATTTTACCCGGACGGAGAATAACAAATAGCCTCTACGCCGTTATAATCGAAATATTTCCGGTATTTGACGCCCCGGCCCTTCCCCAACAATCCCTCGATTAATCCCGAATGCTCATTACCCCTCCAATGCGGGGAAATAATAAGCCAGATATTCGCATCATTGTCCGGCAATCCCCCCAGCGTTACCAGGACATGTTCGCGGTCCTGCCTTATCCCTAAACCGATAACAGTATTCGCGCCGTCAAGGAAGCGGCAGTTCTTCATGTGATAGAATTTTTCCCCGTGATTATCGATATTGTTATTAAAGCCCTTCACCTGGCCGTACTTATAATAATACCAGAATGGGATGATCTGCGTTATCGGAGCGAACACCAGGACATCCCCTTCGGCGATCTGCGGCTTCACGCTGGAGGCTAAAGATCTCCAGTCATCGTTTGACCCGGGATTATACAATATATCCCAGGAAAAAAAGGTCAACGCAACAAGGGCAACGATCGCCGGGAGCCTGCCCCTGCCCATTCTCGAAACCGAATACGCTGCGCCGATATAAAAAGCCGGGGCGATAGCGATAAAATAGCGGGTCAAAAATACCGGTTTGACCCATATTGAAAATAAATAAAAACCTAATAACGGCGCTAAAAGCCATAACCACAAAAGTAAAATCTTGTTTTTCGCGCTTAAGATATCCTCGTTTGAACGGATTTCTTTTCGGCTGTAGAAAATACTCAGAGAAAAAAGCAGGCCGAGCAACACAGTCAAGAAGCGGATGACCCGCAAACGGGACGGCTCTGTTTCGAACCCCACGCCGGCATGCGCCTGCCGGGGGCCGCCATAACTGAATACGCCGAATGTCCCGATTAAATCCCGGTAACCCGGTTTGTCCGCGATAAACGTATCGATCTCCTGGTTACGCGTATTCTGCGTGAAAGCGACCGCCGGCAACACCGCCATCGGCATAAAAATAACCAGGATAATAACCTGCATCCTCAGCCATTGGCGCTTCAACCTGATCCTTTTGCTGAAGACCAAGAAAAATATGTTCTGCAGGATAAACACGTAAATACCAACAGGGAACGAGTAAAGGATCAGCGCATTGGTCAGGATATATAAAAAACGCAAACTGCGCTTATCGCTTTTTATCACCTTCAGAAAGAGTATTATCGACACTAAGCTCAGGCATAGAAACAAGGTGTAATAGCGGACTTGTTGCGAATAGTATATGTTATAAGGGGATATCGCCAGTATGAACGCGCTGATCAACCCGGCGGAAGCGCCGAACAGCGTTTTTGCCAGTTTGTAGATCAAGAACACCGATAAGACGCCGAATATAACCGCTAACGAGCGCGCCGCGACCTCAGTGTAACCGAACAAACCGGTCCACAGCTTCAACAGCGCGTAATAAACCGGGCGCGGTATATCCGTCAACACCTTTTGGCTTAAAAAAATATCATACCAATTGTAAGCGGAGAGGTTAAGGCTGCACACCTCGTCATACCAAAGGCATTTACCGTTCAGGCCATAAAACCGCAAGAAAGCGGCTATCCCTAAAACAGCGCAGAGGATGAAATATTTACCTGCCAATAATCCAGCCAGCCGGTCTTTTTTCATTACGCTCCTTGGATCAATCACCAGTACCCCGTCTTTCTTATACTTTCCTTCATCCGATCAGTTACGCCGGGGGAGAATTCACTTGTTTTAATGTTGTATTTAACCAGGCTTCCCTTCCATAAGTCCAGCCGCTCCTTCAATCTCCGGGCTATCTTATCCCGGGATCCGATAAGATTGTTCCGCTCCGCAGGGTCAACCTTAAGGTCAAAAAGCTCTTCATTGATCTTAAGGTTGTCATTCCCTCTTTGAATATATTTCCAACGCTTCGTGCGGACAGATAAGATCCCGGCGCTGCCCTGGCAGAACACAAATTCATTGGCCGGGGGATGACTTTTGTTTTCCAAAATACCGACAAGGTCCGCCCCTTGAGCCTGCGCGGGTATCGGGATTGATAACAGGCTCAAAAGCGTCGGCAGAATATCTATACTCTGGGCCAGAGAATCCCGGCGCATACCGCGGCTCAAACCCGGGAGGTAATATATCAAGGGGACGCGGATACATTCATCGTATAAGGTCAAACCATGGTTTATCGATCCGTGCTCTTTATATTCATTCCCGTGATCGGCTGTTATAATGATGATAGTCTTATCATAAAGGCCGTTTTCTTTCAATTCATCGACTATCCCGCCGATCAAATCCCGGTCCGCCCGGTATATACTGCTATCCAGCAATGCCCTGAATTCCCGGATCCTGCGCTTGTCAAAACCACTGAGGAATATTTCATACGCTCTCCTCCAGCGCAGCCCCAGCGAGTCTAATTGGCAAGCTTTATTATCTTCCGATATAAACGAAGGCACATCCGTCAATCTGTCCATATTCAAGCTGTCCAGCTCATCCTTAAATACCGCCGATACGTTCCGCGAAAACTTGTCGTTAAATCGCAAAAAGGGGAATATGGATTCATGGGTCATATATGA
>JALOCB010000035.1 GCA_023227985.1 Candidatus Omnitrophota bacterium
CTAAGTATATAGATCGCGCAAAGAAGCGGGGCGCCCGGGAAGCTAAGATCATATCACCCAAGACGATTGTGGCCGCGGAATGGGTGAGGATGAAATGCCAATTCGGCTGCAGCGGTTACGGGCAGAGTTTGACCTGCCCGCCGTATTCTCCCAAGCCGGAAGAGACCCGGCGCATGCTGGGTTCATATAAATCCGCTATACTGGTCCATGGCAGCGCCTATACTAATATCCACGCGCTTATTCCGGAGTTGGAGCAGGATATATTCCTGGACGGGTATTTCAAGGCGTTCGGTATGGGCGCAGGGCCATGCCAACTCTGCGCCAAGTGCGCGAAGTTCTGCCGCCATCCGGAGAAAACCCGGCCGTCCTTGGAGGCGTGCGGTATAGACGTGTATTCTACCGCGCGGGCGAATGGTTATCCGATCAAGGTGCTTAAAGACGGCAATTGCAAGGGGAATTATTACGGCATAGTGTTGATCGAATGACGGTTGCCGGTTATTGTTTTGCTGAAAATAAAAGGGTTTAGGCCATGCGGAAATCACTAATAAGCATATTTAAGAGGTGTTTAACTCCTCGGCAGTATGAGCTGGCTAAGAAATTATACACCAGTATATTCTGCTTGTTTAATACGAACGATCTGATGAAGCTCGCGGCTATTTGCCGGACGGATAAATGGGGGGGACATTGGTACGCGCGGAATTACCAGGAACACTTCAGGCGTTTAAGAAAAAAACGGATGAATGTTCTGGAGATCGGCGTTGGCGGGTATGAGGATCCGGACAAGGGCGGTGCCTCGCTGTTGATGTGGAAGTATTATTTCCCGCGAAGCGCGATCTACGCGATAGACGTTTATGATAAAAGTAAACTGCAAGAGAAGCGGATCAAGATATTCCAGGGCAGCCAGAATGACGAAAAATTCCTGAAAGATGTTTTCAGCCGGATCGGCTCTTTGGACATCATAATCGATGACGGCAGCCATATGAACGAGCATGTCCTGACTTCGTTCAAGACTCTGTTCCCGTTATTGAAAGACGGCGGTATTTACGCTGTCGAGGATGTTCAGACTTCATACTGGCCGCAATACGGCGGAAGCAGCGAAGACCTGAACAATCCCGCTACAGCCATGGGGTTCTTTAAGAAGATCGCTGACGGCTTGAATTATATGGAATTAGCCGAGCCCGGGTATGAACCTGCGTATTTTGACAAAAATATTACTTCAATCCATTTCTACCACAACCTGGTCATTATTTACAAGGGCGTGAATGATGAGAGAAGCATTGGCAGGCCTCGCGCTTCAGGGGACCCCATAAAATAGGTTCAAACAAATTAAGAATATTGTTTCGATAACCCCGTGGTTTTGCTGTGAAGCCGCGGGGTTTTTATATGCAGGGCAAAGGGTTGCGTACTGTGGGAGGATTTTGAGGCAGAATATCAGGCCTTACGCTTTATTTTTGTTGTAAACTGTTGCTGAACAATGATTAAGTAAGCTGTAACTATGCCTGGATTGAAAAAAGGTGTTTCGTGTGCTATATTCCCTATAGACGCATATTTATCCTCAACCTTATTGCGCCTCGCCATATAGGAATGGCGGGTATGACGCTTTCTGCGTCAGAATGGTTGGTATCATAGCGATTTGCTTATACCCAACCTTATTGGAAAGGTTGGTATCGCGCAGGTGCGTTTATACCCAACTTTAAATGAAAAGTTGGTACTGTACTTCTGTACCGGGAGGTCTTTATGAAGGCGAAAATACTTCTTGTTGATGACGAGCCGGTAGTACGGGAAATAGTCGGGAAGAAGTTAGCCCAGAAAGACTATGAGGTATACACCGCGGCGGATGGCGATGAAGGAATGAGATGCGCCAGGGATAACAGGCCGAACCTGATATTGTTGGATTTGCGTATGCCCAATAAAGACGGTTTGGACATGCTTAAAGAGCTTAAGCAGGATAAAGTATTGTGTGAAGTCCCGGTAATAGTGGTCAGCGCGCGCAGTTCTTTTCAGGAGATCCGCGAAGGCAGGGATCTGGGCGCCGCGGCGTATGTGGTCAAGCCGGTGCAGTTCTCGGACCTGATGTTTTACGTGGAAAGATACGCCAAGGCATAAAAAGGCAGGGATAGGATATTGAAGCGCAATTATACGCCGTGAAAACGGCGTTTTTTTATTGACATACCGGATGTTTAGTTTTATTATATTGTAATAGTATACCAAATGAATATACTTTAAACGGGGTAAAGATGAAAATATCCAGGAAATGCGAATATGCGCTGCGGGCTTTGATCGACCTGGCAGTGCATTATGACAAAGGCGTGCGTCAGATCAACGATATCTCCCGATCTGAGGCCATTCCGGAGAAATTCCTGGAACAGATACTGTTGCAGCTGAAGAATTACGGTTTCCTGAACAGCCGCAGGGGGGTAAAAGGGGGGTATTCTCTGAATAAGGCCCCTCAATACATTACCATCGGAGAAGTGGTGCGTTCGGTAGACGGGCCTCTGGCGCCTATCGGATGCGTAAGTAAGACCGAGTATGTCAGTTGCGCCAGGGAAAAGCGCTGCGGATTGCGCAGCGTGATGCTGGACGTGCGCAACGCCATCGCCGAGATATTGGACAATATCACCCTGCGCGACGTCTGTAACCGCATAAAGGTTATTAACCAGTTGAGGCGCAGCCGGCGCTGATTTTTTTTGTTTAAAAAGACGACTGTTCTTATATACTTTGTAAGCGAGGCAATAGTGGAAATAAAGGAAATAACTATAATCGGCGGCCACGGCAAGGACGGGACAAAAGAGCCTGTCGGAAAAGTATGCTTTAAGATGGGCGATATCGTCAGCATCATCGGCCCGACCGGCTGCGGCAAGACCACCTTGATAAACGACGTCGAGCTTTTTGCCAACGGGGATACGCCGTCCGGCAGGAGAATAACCATAAACGGCGACGTTCCTTTGGAAGAGTTCGCTTCTGACCCTTCGAGGAAGCCTACCGCCTTAATTACCCAGCATACCAATTTCCTGTCCGATTTGCCTGTTTACCGGTTCTTGAACATACACGCCAAGATAAGAAAGACCAAAAGCAGCGATTCCATAGTGGAGGAGACATTGAGTTTCGCCAATGAGTTGACCGGAGAGCCCATAAACAGCGAGAGCGCTATGACCGAGCTCTCCGGCGGGCAGACGCGGGCGTTATTGATCGCCGACGCCGTGGTGATCGGCAATTCCCCGGTCATCCTCCTGGATGAGATAGAGAACGCCGGCATACACCGGATAAAGGCTTTGGAATTGCTGAAAAAATACGAAAAGATCTTTGTTTTTGTCACCCATGACCCCAGGATAGCCCTGCTTTCGGATTCCCGGATCGTGATGCGCAACGGCGCGATGCAGAGCGTTATCTTTACCCAGGAAGAGGAGAAGCTTGTGGCTGAAGAGATAAATAAACTGGATGATTTATTATTAAACTGCCGGATGCTCTTGCGCCAGGGAAAATGTTTAAGCGTCACGGAATTTGAGAATCACCTTAGGTCGCTGGGGTACGCGATGAATCCCGCGGAGAAAAACCGATGAAAGCCGTTATCTGCGCGGGTCCGCCGACAAGCGGCAAGACCACGGTGTTGAAGCAGGTCATCCGCAAACTGGTTGCCCAGGGGATAAGGGTAGCGTACCTTAAGATAGACGTCCAGTTCGCCGACGAGGATAAATTAATAAAAGAAGAGTTTAACATCCCGGTGAAAAAAGTCTATTCCGGGGAGCTTTGCCCGGACCACTGCAATGTCATGGTCATGGGTGATGCTATCGAGTGGGCCCAATCCCGGGATTCCAATGTTCTTTTGGTGGAAACCGCCGGGTTATGCCTTAGGTGTTCGCCGTATATTGAACGGACCTTAGGTGTGGTTGTGCTGGAAGCCACCAGCGGGATGAATCTGCCCAGAAAGATCGGGCCGATGTTGTCGCTTGCGGATACCGCAGTGGTGACCAAGATCGACCTGGTTTCCCAGGCGGAGCGCGAGGTCTTCCGTTTTCAGATCCTGGAGGCGGTCCCGGATATGGTGATTATCGAAACCAATGCCTTGCACGGCATAGGCATAGACCGGCTGGTAAAGAAGATATTGCAGGCCGAGGATGTGCGATTCCCTCTTTTTCTGAGGGGCAATCCTCCGGTAGGCACATGCACGATATGCGTGGGTAAAAAGGAAGTGGGCTGGAAAGAGCATTTTGGCGTGGTCAGGCCGTTGGAGAGCGATATTTTTTATCAGGGGGAATAAATGGAAAAAGATACGGACAAGATCGATCTGCCCGGTTTGAACTGCGGTATGTGCGGCTTTAAGGAGTGCGCGGACTTTTTGAAATACGTCAAAGATAATGAGGAGGAGGTTAAAAGATGCATCCACCTGGTGCAACCTAAGGTAATATCCGGGGATGCGCCTTCTGCGGCAACGGCGGTGCCTGATAAGATCTGGGCGGACAGCCTGGGCCGTGAATACGATTTTGTCCTGGAAAAATTCCCCGAAGACCCCGGCCCCCGGGAAACGATGCTTTTAAATAACGCCCAACTGGTAAAGGAAATGGCCATAGCCAAAGGCGATATAATCATCGGCAGGCCGATGGGGATGTCCTGCGGCTGCCCGATCACCCATTGCGGGCAGGTCATTGATTTCGACACCAAGAACGGGGTCATTGTCTGGTGCGTTACCGGGCCGCTCAACCCGCGGGCGCATGGATGCAAGGATATCGGCTATTATTCCGCCCAGGCGTATGAAGGGGTCATAACCGAAACGCGCAAGGAATTGCGCATCGGGATGCGATACTGGTTCCTGCCGCATAGGTGCATGCTCCAGTGGAGGCACAGCGGCCTGATAAATTTCATCAACCGCGGCAGATCCGGCATACAGGTGCGTATTGAAGGCTTGTTTATTGGTTGAAGCCGCGAAAAAATCCCGCCGCGGTTAATAATTCTTCTGCTTTTTTCGCTGATTTCTGATATAATACTATCCGTTAGGCATAATTAAATATTATCTTAATTCTGAGGAGCCCTGATGGACAAAGAGAGAATAGCGATCGAGAACGAGATCCTGGACAAGCTTACCGGCAAGATCTTTCTTTTGCAGGATGTTTCCGCCAAGCACGAAATAATTTTTCAGGCGTTTTTGGAGGTCTACAATTCCCCCCGCTGCCAGAAATTCGTCAAGCGCTCAAAAGGACTTGAGTTGGAAACGTTCTTCAAGGAGTTTTTGGCTTACGGCAGGATCGATCAGTTCCTGGCTGATCCCGAAGTCGAGGACGTAATGATCAATTATCTGTCCCCGATCTACGTGCATAAATCGAAAGTCGGGATGGTCAAAACCGAACAAAAATTCGCTTCCCGGGAAGAGCTGGACCTGTTGATCAAGAAGCTTATAGTATTCTCCGGCAGAAAGACCATAAGGAATATAAACAACGTCGAGCTTTCCGAGGTAAAAGGCAGGGCCAATATCGTGTATTCGCCTTTCGGGCCGCAGATAACCATTACCCGGGCTAAAGGCCGGCCTTTAAGCGTGATCGACCTGATCAAAGGCAAGAGCCTTACCCCTGAGTTGGCGGCGTTGTTCTGGGTATATGTGGACGGGTTGGCGGTAAAATCTGCCAATATCCTGATATCCGGAGGCCCGGGCACAGGGAAGACCACTTTATTGAACGCTCTTTTGAGCTTTGTCCCGGTGAACGACCGGATCGTGGTCATCGAAGATACCCTGGAGATGAATACGGAATTAGAGGAGAATTGTTCCCGGCTGGAAAGCGACGAGGAGACATCTCTGGCCGACCTGGTGAAGAATTCTTTGCGCATGCGGCCTGACCGGGTAATAGTGGGCGAGGTCCGCGGCAGCGAAGCGCAGGACCTGATGACCGCGATGAATATCGGCAAATACTGTATGGGCACTCTGCACGCCTCTACCGCGCGCGAGACGATAATGCGCCTGACACATGAGCCGATGAACGTCCCGGAGATGCTGGTTAATCTGGTGGATGTATTTGTGATCATGCGCCGGTATGTCGTTAACGGTACGGTTATCAGGGTGGTCGGGGAATTGGTGGAGACAGCGGGCATGGAAAAGAACACTGTCCTGTTATCCTCTTTGTGCTCTTATAATATGTCCCAGGGCGAATTCGTCGAGTCCACCAGCAGCATATACCGCGACAGGCTTGCCCAGATAAGCGGAAAGTCGCCGAGGGATATTATGGATGAGATAAAACGCCGCTCGGTTGTGATCAAGAAAATGGCGGATAAGGATATCCGGGATTTTCAGGACGTCACCGCGATCTGCCGCAGGTATATCAATGATCCAGCGGCGGTCATGAAGGAATTAGGTATTCACGAAAGTTAAACCCGTAATCTAATATATAAATAGACGATGTCATATGTTGTCCTCGCGTTAAAATGGCGGCCGAAGACCTTTGATGAGATAATCGGCCAGGACCGGGCGGTTTCCACGCTTAAGAGCGCGATACAGAAAAACCGCCTTGCCCACGCATATCTTTTTTCCGGCCCGCGCGGAGTGGGGAAGACCTCCTGCGCCAGGATACTGGCCCGGGCGCTTAATTGCCAGGATGGGCCTACCGCGGCGCCTTGCGGCCAATGCCCCGCCTGCCGGGATATTGCCGCCGGCCGCAGCCTGGATGTGATCGAGATCGACGGCGCCTCCAACCGCGGCATAGACGAGATCCGCACCCTGCGGGAAAACGTGAAATTCTCTCCGGTTAACGGCAAATTCAAGGTTTATATAATCGACGAAGTGCATCAGATCACCACCGACGGGTTCAACGCGTTATTGAAGACGCTGGAAGAGCCGCCGGAATTTGTGAAATTCATTTTCGCCACTACCCAGCCGCAAAAAGTCCCGCCGACCATATTGTCCCGCTGCCAGCGCCTTGATTTCCGCCGTATCTCGGTGATGGAGATGATCAAGCAACTGGAAAAGATCTCAGCCGCGGAAAAGATAAAGGTGGACAGCCAGGTTTTAGCCGCGATCGCCCGGGCATCGGACGGCGCTTTAAGGGACGCGGAATCGATCCTGGATCAGTTGATCTCTTTTTCCCGGGATAAGGTGGCGATGGAAGACGTTGTTTCAATGCTGGGAATGGTCGAGCAGTCCGCGCTTTTTGATATTGCCGATAAAGTGATCGCCAAAGACCCTAAAGCCGTTTTGAACCTGCTCAATGATATAATCGACAAAGGCAAAGATCCGGCTGTATTGTTAAACGAGCTTATCGGGCATTTTCGCAACCTGATGATCGCCAAGGTCAGCCAGGGCGATCCCCGGCTGATCGACCTGCCGCAGGAGACCTGCGAGGCTTTGTTGGTTCAGGCAGGAAAGATCAGCCTGGAAGAGATATTCAACGCGTTCAATGTCCTGGCAGGGACGCAGGAGATGGCTAAAAGGTTTGAATCTTTGCGCATACCTCTGGAGATAAGTTTTATCCGGCTCACCCGGGCAACCCAGCCGCGCCCGGCAATTGAGCTTAAGCCGCGCCTGGTTGTTCCTGAAGAGAAAAAGGCCCCGTTAAAAGAAAAATACGTTCCTGCCGGGCCGAAAGTTTTCGTGGCTAAGGAAAAACCTGCGGCTCCGGATCCTAAACCCGAAGTTGCGCATAATAAGCCGGATAATGTTCCCAACCGTATTTCTCTGGAGCAGGTAAAAGAGGTCTGGCAGAATGTGATCGAGGCTGTGACCAGGGCCAAGATATCAGTGGGGACATATTTGAATGAAGGTTTGCCGATGAGGCTGGAAAACGGGGTGTTGACTATATCGTTCGCGCGGGAGCATTCTTTGCACCGGGATTCTTTGGAGCGCAAGGATAACCGCGATCTTATTGAGAAGATCATCGCCGGTTTGCTGCACGGCCATATAAGGCTTGATTTTATTTTGTCCAAAGAGGAGAAACCGGAGCATCGCGCTGAAAACAATACCGTTGTGCGCTCCGCGCTGGATATGTTCAACGGCAGATTGATCAGGGAAGGATAGGATGGCTAATTACACGGAATCCACCGAACGTTTGATAAATAGTTTGATAAAACTCCCCGGTATCGGCAGGCGCAGCGCTGAACGCATAGTCGGGTATATATTAAGCGCTACGGCTGACGAGATAAAGAAGCTGGCTGAGGCGGTGATACAGGTCAAGGAGAACGTGCATTTTTGCAGTATCTGCCATAATATGAGCGAAGGCGAGACCTGCGCGATCTGCCAGGATGTGCGCAGGGATAAAGCCGTGCTTTGCGTGGTTGAGCGGCCCAGCGACGTTACCTCGATCGAGAAGACCGGGCAATTCCACGGGCTTTACCATGTGCTTCTGGGCTCGATCGCGCCGTTAGAGGGCAAAGGACCGGATGATTTGAAGATCGACAGCCTGCTTTTACGGATCAAAGACAAGAGTATTCAGGAAGTTATTATCGCCACGGATTCCGACACCGAAGGCGAGGCGACTGCGTTATATCTGACCAAGGTGGTCAAGCCTTTGGGCGTAACGCTTAGCAGGATCGGCCTGGGCCTTCCTGTAGGCTCGAACCTGGAATACGCTGATCCCGCCACCCTTACCATGGCATTAGAATCCCGCCGGCCGGTCTAAGATATGATCAATATAATCAACCTTTCCAAGAGCTACGGCAAGAAAGTCCTTTTCTCCAACCTTTCCCTGAACATCAATCCCGGGGAGAAGATCGGCCTTATCGGGCCGAACGGCGCGGGTAAGAGCAGCCTTTTTTCGCTTCTGCTCGGCGACACCGAGCCTTCTTCAGGCAGCGTGCAGGTTAATAAGGGCGTGCGCATCGGTTATCTTCCCCAGGAATCAAGTTTTCATTCCCAGCGTACTGTTATCGACGAACTTACCGCCGGAGACCGGACAATAATCGAATTAAAGAAAGAGAAAGAAGAACTGGAGAATCGCAATGCCGCAGATTCCAACCGTTACGGAGAGATCCTGCATATACTGGACCATTCCGGTTATTTCGAGCTGGAGCATAAGGCCGAGAAGATCCTTATGGGCCTGGGTTTTAAGGAGAGCGATTTTAACAAGCCGGTCAGCCAGTTAAGCGGCGGATGGCAGATGCGCACGCTCCTGGCCAAGCTTTTGACCTTCCGTTACGACATATTGTTGTTGGACGAACCGACCAATTACCTGGATTTGAACGCCGCGCTATGGCTTAAGGATTACCTGTCGGATTTTGACGGCACGTTTATTATGATCTCCCATGACAAGGATTTTTTAAACGATGTGACTAATTATACCCTGATCCTGGAAAACGGATCTATTTACAAGGTTAAAGGAAATTACGAGCATTACGAGCAGATAAAAGAGGAGAAACGCACGCATTTGATGCGCCAATTCAAGGAGCAGGAAAAGAAGAAAGAGCAGTTGGAAAGATTTGTCACCCGTTTTCACGCCCAGCCGAATAAAGCCGCGGCTGTCCGGGCCAAGCGCACTGCTTTGGAAAAGATGGAGGATATCGTAGTCCCTCTTGATCCGCGGGAAAGTATCGGGCATTTCAGTTTTCCGCCCACTAAGGCCAGCGGATATAAGGTAATGAACCTGCAGAAGATTTCCAAGGCTTACGGGGACACTGTGGTATATAAGGATTTTGATTTTGAGATACTTCAGGGAGAAAAAGCGGTCCTGGTCGGCGAGAACGGCGCGGGTAAATCCACGCTGCTTAAGATAATGGCCGGTGTGGTGGATATTGATTCCGGCTCGCGGGTTGTCGGCCATAACGTGGACCTCGGGTATTTTTCCCAGACCAGGATGGATGTGCTTAATCCGGAGAACACGGTCTTGCGCGAGGCATATTCCGCGGCCCCGGGATATATGGCGGAGTCAGCGGTCCGTTCGATCCTGGGTGCGTTCCTGTTCAGCGGAGAAGACGCGGAAAAACCGGTAAAGGTCCTTTCCGGAGGGGAAAAGAGCCGGCTGATCCTGGCCAAGCTTTTGATCAATCCCCCGAATTTTCTTTTGCTGGACGAACCGACTACCCATCTTGACGTTGACGCTGTGGACGCGCTGATCAAGGCGATGAACGAATATGAAGGCACTGTGGTTTTTATCAGCCATGACGTGCATTTTGTGCGTTCCCTGGCCAACGTGGTCTATGAGGTGAAATCCGGCAGCGTGCGCAAGTTCTTCGGCAACTTTGATTATTATATGGACAAGAAGGCGAATTCCCCGGAATTTATCCCGGAGAAAAAAAAGAAGGTCTCCGAGAACAGGAATAAGCAGGAAGAAGAAAAACTCAAGGCCAAAGAAGAAGAGAAACTGCGCCGGGAAGAGGAACGCCGGAGAAAGAACCATAATATAAAGATCAGGGCCGAGATCAATAAACTGGAGAAGCGCAAAGAGGAATTAGAACTGGAAAGTTACGCCAAATGCCGGGCATTGTCCAATCCGCACATCTTTCGCGATGAGGAGACTGCCCGGGATTACGGGCGCAGGCTCAAGGAAATAGAGAAAGAGGCCGAAGAACTGAATATCCGGATCAAAAAGTTTGAAGAGCAGATAAAGTAAGGGCGCCCTCTTTATCAATTTAAACTATTCATAAACAGCTTAAAGTGATAAAATAAAGGGAAATAACGGGTAGTTGTCACAATGGAGGTGCGTTATGGCGGTTAAAAATGCCGGAGAAAAGTACCGTTGTAATGTTTGCGGCAACGAGGTGGAAGTGACAAAGGCCGGCGGCGGGACATTGGTCTGCTGCGGACAGGATATGGAAAAAACAGAAGGGTAAATTTGTTACAGGGCGTAATAAATAGGCCCCTCGCAGTTACTCGGGGTCAAATGTTCGCTCGGAGTGCTCACATTTGAGGAGGCTAAAAATGGGTAAATCGGTCAAAGGGACAAAAACAGAGAAAAATTTGTTGGCTTCGTTCGCCGGCGAATCGCAGGCCAGGAACAGATACACTTATTTTGCCAGCGCCGCCAGGAAAGAAGGGATGGAGCAGATAGCCAATATTTTCATGGAGACCGCTGAGAACGAAAAAGAGCACGCCAAGGTATTCTTTAAATACCTGGAAGGCGGGGATGTCCAGATAACCGCCAGTTATCCAGCCGGGATGATCAAGGACACCAAGTCTAACCTTCAGGAAGCGGCGGCAGGCGAGAATATGGAATGGACGACATTATACGCTGATTTTGCCAAGGTCGCCAAAGATGAAGGGTTTGCGGATATCGCGGCTTCATTCGAGCAGATATCCAAGGTGGAAAGATTCCACGAGTCAAGATACCGAAAACTGATCAATAATATCGCCAATAACGAGGTCTTCAAGAAGAAAGCTTCGGTAAAATGGCATTGCGCCAACTGCGGCTATGTTTTTGAAGGACCGGAAGCGCCTAAAGAATGCCCGGCCTGTAAGCATCCTCAGGCGTATTACGAAGTGCTGGCGGAAAACTACTAAATGAACAAAGACCCGGGAACGGCAGCGCCAACCTCTCAGCAAATAGAAGGGTTGAAGCGCAAGGTGCGTTTTTATAAGGCCTGCCTTTTTTGCGCATTGGCCGGGATTGTGTTGATATTCTTTTCGATGACGGTATATCGTGTTTTGGATAACTATGCCGAGCAAGCCGGTCAGCGGAAGAATATCCCTTGTTATAATCAGGTAATGTCGGTTATCCGGCCTTTGGTTTATTCCGGGTTCAAGGCGTTAGTCCGGCCGGAAGTGGACTTAAGCATAGATTTTGCGAACAATTCCTATACCGTTAAAAACCTCCACCGGTTTGATGAGGCAGGCGTGATCATCCTGGAGGATAACCGGTATGGGCTTTGCGGGGAATTAGCGTCTTATGTGTTCCGGAGGGTCAGGCCGATAATTCCCGAAAGATATAAGATCAATTTCGTGCGGGTGGCGGAATCCGGATTTTTCGCCAATCCCAAATCGACGCATATCGTTCTGCTGGTAAGCGATACCCTAAGTGTTCCCCCCAAACGCTATTTTATCGATCCTTCTTTTCACCGCTATGGGAGCGTTGAAGAATATGACAACTACCTTTTTATAGAAACACTGGACCATCTGGCGTTCGAGAAAGATAAGTTTACCGACGTTACTTTCGCCATAAACGGCGGCACCCCGATTTTGATCAAAGACGGCTATATGATCGAACTTACAATAGGCCGGGTGAACGGTAAATTCGACAAAGACAACTTCATTATTGCTCTGGGCGTACAAGAAAAGTATAAATTTACCAGCCGCTATATTTTTGGGCTGATCAAGGACAACGGAAAGGTGCAGGAGCTGGAGAATAAGGCTTTGGCAATGAATATCCTGGGTATAAAGAAATATGAACAACTCAAGAAGAAGTTGTGGGATTGGTTCGAGCAGACATAAGAGGTTTGATTTTTTCTTGACTAGATTATGGTTTATTGTAGAATAGAGCGGTATTTATCATAAACTATTCCCCCTTAGCTCAGCTGGTAGAGCGAGAGACTGTTAATCTCCAGGTCCATGGTTCGAGTCCATGAGGGGGAGCCATTTTGGACGAACAGACGCAACAACGTCCTGTTCGTTTACATGAGCCCCGTTTCGGAGTAATTCCGGAGCGGGGTTTTTGTTTTTTGCGGCGGTTTTGTTGTGGGCGCAGTCGTTAATATCGGCCTGCAGG
>JALOCB010000036.1 GCA_023227985.1 Candidatus Omnitrophota bacterium
CGAAATAAAGAACCTGAATTCCTTCAAGTCCGTACGCGAAGCATTAGCCTACGAGATAGAGCGGCATATTGAGACCCTTAACGCAGGAGAAAAAATAAACCAGGAAACCCGGCTTTGGGATGAAAAAGCCGGTCGGACGGTCTCCATGCGCTCCAAGGAAGAAGCCAAGGATTACCGTTATTTTCCCGAACCGGACCTGCCGCCTTTTATAATCAGCAAAGAGAAGATCGAGGAGATAAAGAAAACCCTTCCCGAACTGCCCAAGGAAAAAACCGTCCGTTTCATGAACGAATACGGGCTTTCGGAATACGACGCCAGGATACTGGTCGCGGACAAACAAACCGCCGATTACGCGGAGATCCGGCTTAAAAGCTGGCCGGGCAAGAACCGCAAACCCGTGGCTAATTGGCTGATCGGGCCGCTGTTATCAACGGCAAGCACCATGAAGATCGCGGTGCATGAAGTCAAAATATCCCCTAAAGATTTTCTGGACCTTATCGATCTGACCGAAAATAAACAGGTAATATCCAACCTCTCGGCAAAGATTGTCCTGGATGAAATGGCCAAAACCGGCAAACCGCCGATGGCGGTCATTCAGGAGAAAAATCTTGCCCAGATCTCGGATGAATCCAGCCTGGAAAAAGAAATAGACACGGTGATACGTGAGAACCCCAAGGTCATATCCGACGTTAAATCCGGAAAAGCTAATACCATAATGTTCCTGGTCGGCCAGGTAATGAAAAAAACCAAAGGCAAGGCCAATCCCAAGATCGTCCAGGATATTTTAAAACGGAGGTTATCCGATGCGCAATAAGCTTGTAATCTTAGCGGTCTTCGCGGCCGTTATCTTTTCATTCACGAAATTCGCCATATCCGGGGCGGTCCTGGAAAAGAAAAAGAACGCCGAGCTCTTCCGGCAGGTGGAGCTTTTATCGGACACCCTTTCCATAATCCAGAGCGATTACGTGGACGAGATTAAATCCCAGGATCTGATCTACGGCGCGCTAAAAGGCATGCTTTCTTCGCTCGACCCGCACAGCCAGTTCATGGATCCGGACACATATAACGAACTCAAGGTGGATACCGAAGGAAAATTCGGAGGACTGGGGATAGAAATAACCATAAAAGACAGCATGCTGACCGAGGTCACCCCGATCGAAGACACCCCGGCGTGGAAAGCCGGGATAAAAGCCAACGACCGCATCGTCAAGATCAATACCGAACTGACCCGGGATATGACCCTGACCGACGCCGTCAAAAAACTCCGAGGCAAAGCCGGAGAGCCCGTGAATATCGCTGTACTGCGCGAATCCGAAAAGAAACTCCTGGATTTCAAGATCGTGCGCGACATCATCAAGATCCAGGATATCAAATCGGCGCGGATACTGGAAGACGGCATAGGATATATCCGTTTGATCGAATTCCGGGAGAACACCTCGGAAGATATGGATAAAACCCTGGAAAAATTGAAGAAAGACGGGATGAACGCCCTTATCCTGGACCTGCGCAATAACCCCGGGGGGCTTCTGGAAACGGCGGTAGAGGTTACCGAAAAGTTCATCCCTAAAGGCAACCTGGTGCTTTCCACCAAAGGCCGCATAGCCAGCCAGAACATGGAATTTTTCTCCCGATACAACCGGCCGGTCTGGGATATGCCGCTGGTAGTCTTGATAAACGAAGGGTCGGCATCCGGCAGCGAGATAGTCGCCGCCGCCCTGCAAGACTATAAACGGGCGATAATCATGGGTACGAAATCTTTCGGCAAAGGATCAGTGCAGACGATCATACCCTTAGCCGACGGTTCCGCCTTGCGTTTGACCACAAGCAAATACTTCACCCCGTCCAGCAAAGTCATCCACGGCAAAGGCGTAATGCCGGATATCACTGTTACCGACGGTAAATTAGTCGAGGCTGCCGACGATAAGCCTATTACGGAAACAAAGGCTCAGGATATATTCGATGAGATAGAGAAAAAAGAACAGGCGCCTGCGGAAAAAGTCCTGCCCGATTATAAATCCGACAGCCAGCTTATCCGCGCGGTCGATGTGATCAAGGCGATCAAAATAATCAAAGCCGAACAAAAGATAAAAACCAAATGACATCGGAACAGAAAAAAATATATAGATTCAGCATCTGGCTTTTAGCCGGGATGGTCTGCCTTTTAACCTTATCGCTGGCATCAATGTACCTGCGCCGGCCCAAAACCCCGACGCCGCCAAAAGAAAAAAAACCCGCGGTTACCGCAAGGGTCGCCATAGTGATAGACGATCTGGGGTACAACCAGAACAACCTTCAGCTTATCAATCGGATCAAATACCCCGTAACTTTCGCCATACTGCCTTCCATAGCCTATTCCAAGGCTGTCGCGCAGGAATTGGAAAACCGGGGATTCGAACTCATACTGCATTTGCCGATGGAGCCGCACGAAAGAGCCAATCTGGAGAAGAACACCGTGTTCACCGCAATGTCCCCGAAAAAAATACGCCGGATAGTCACGGAAGGGCTGGACAGCATCCCGCATTTAAAAGGCATATCCAACCATATGGGATCGCGCGCGACCGAGGACGCCAAAACCATGGGGGTACTATTCTCCGAGCTAAAAAAACGCCGTCTTTTTTTTCTCGACAGTTTTGTTACCGGAAAATCCGTCGCCGCTTTTTTAGCGGGAAAGATGGACATAAAATTCGCCCGCAGGGATATTTTTCTGGATAACATCGCCGACCCGCTTTACATCAAACAACAATTAAGCCTGTTGATGAAGAAAGCCAGGCTAAAAGGCCAGGCTATCGGCATAGGACACGACCGCAAGCATACCCTGGAGGTGTTAAACGAGATGATGCCGGAATACGCCAGACAGGGATATAAATTCGTGTTTGTTTCGGAGCTGGCGCGATGAACGTCCTGGGCATAGAAACCTCCTGCGATGAAACCGCTGCCAGCGTTGTCCGCAACGGCAGGGATGTCCGTTCAAACGTCGTCAGTTCATCGTTGAACTTTCATAAAAAATACGGCGGGATCATTCCCGAGATAGCCTTTCGCCGGCAGTTGGAAACGATCGCCGAGGTGACCGACAACGCCTTGAAAGACGCAGGCGTAGGATTGAATAAAATAGACCTGATCAGCGTTACCGATGAACCCGGGCTGCTGGGTTCGCTGCTGGTAGGGATATCATTCGCCAAGGCTTTAGCTGCCAGCCGCGATATCCCGTTATTAGGCATAAACCATCTTTACAGCCATATATTCGCCGGATATCTGAATAAGGGGCCGGTTATCCGGTTCCCTTTTGTGGCATTGATCGTATCCGGAGGACATACCAGCCTATATTACATCCTGGATTTTGACCGGATAAACCTTTTAGGCTCGACCCGGGACGATGCCTGCGGAGAGGCTTTTGATAAAGTAGCCAGAATATTGGGGTTGGGTTATCCCGGAGGCCCGGTCATCGAACAAACCGCGAAAAAAGCAAGCCACCGTTCGATCAGGTTCAACTGCGCAAATTCCGCCGACCACCTGGATTTCAGCTTCAGCGGGATAAAAACCGCGGTCCTGTATTATACGCAAAAACACAAGACCGCAGGGAACAAAAAAGTGATCGCGGATATCTGCGCCTCTTTCCAGGAAACAACGCTTAACGCGCTGGTTGATAAATCCGTGAATGCCTGCCGGATTAAAAAATGCGCTACCCTGGTAGTCGGAGGAGGGGTAGCTGCTAACAACCGGCTCAGGGAAAAAATGGCGGATACCTGCAGCCGGAATAAGATCAAGGTCATTTTTCCCGAAATGCGCTTCTGCATGGATAACGCTGCGATGGTCGCTGGCCTGGGGTATTGGCTTTTCAAAAAAAGGGGGATGAATGCTGGGCGATAAAGAGGTTATTATACGTCTTTTTCTTTCCGTGGTCATAGGCGGGCTTATCGGCCTGGAGCGCCAATTACACCGCAGGGCAGCGGGATTGCGCACCCACATCCTGGTATCTCTGGGTTCCTGTCTTATAATGTTGACATCAATGTATGTTTTTGATATATATAAAGGTGTGGCCGGGCTTGACCCCAGCAGGATAGCCGCCGGGGTGATCACCGGGGTCGGTTTTCTGGGTGCGGGCGCGATAATCCGCGAACCCAACGGGATAAAAGGATTAACCACCGCGGCGAGCCTATGGGTGGTATCCGGCATCGGCCTGGCCATAGGGTGCGGCTTTTATACGGCTTCTTTGTTCACCACAGCGCTGGCCCTGATCATACTTTTATTCATGGGGCGTATAGAGGTCGAGACGTTGGGCAAAGATCGCGCAAAAAAACAAGGAGGTGAGGGATAATGGCGTTCAAAAAAAAGCTGGAAGAGAAGGTCCTGGATGTCGACGCCGCAATGCAGGGCACATTGAATTTCAAGGATCCCGTAAACCTGCGCATCAACGGAAAATTTGAAGGGACGCTGCAGACCCGCGGCAATCTCACGATAGGCGCCAACGCCGTAGTGTCCGCGGATATAACCGGGGACACCATCGTCGTGGCCGGCCGGATAAAAGGGAAGATCGTCGCAAAAGAAAGCCTGATACTTCTGCCAACCGCCGTGGTTGAAGGCGAGATATCGCCGTCCCGTTTAAGCATAGCCGACGGGGGGATATTCGACGGGAAATGCTTTATGCTCGGCGAATTCCTCAATGCGGACGAGCTGGCCCGATACCTGGAAGTCGATATAAACTCAATACAGGAATGGGCCAATTCGGGAAAAATACCGGCGATCAAGCAAAACAACGGTTGGGAATTCGAACGCAAAGCGGTAGACGCCTGGGTCGCTGCGGGAAAGATCGGTAAATAACTATGGCGGAAGAAAAGCTGTTAACGGTGCGCGATGTTTCGATACTCCTCGGGTTGAATGAAAAAGAAATACTTGACCTGACTGAAAGCGGGGCCATACCGGCATATAATATCGGCGGGGTATACCTGCGTTTTAAAAAAAACCAGGTGGAGGAATTCCGCAAAAAATTCCGCGGGCAGCAGCGAGCGCAACACAAATTCTCCGTTCAAGACAGGGTCTTCGATTTTTTCTACTTCGGGGACTTTTATATCATTTCGGCAATAGCCATAATCACAGCGCTTTACTTTATTTTCCGCTGATAAATGAAAGTATTCCGGCGAATATTCAAATTCCACGGGTTCCAGGAAAGCCTGCGCATCGCGATAAAAGGGCTGGGATATCTTTTCCTTTACCACCGCAACATGCGCATAATCTTCCTTTGCGGGATAACCGCGCTGCTGGCAGGCATTTATTTCCGCCTCAAAGGTATTGAACTGGCCGCATTATGCATAACCATTACCCTGGTATTTATGGCCGAGATGTTCAATACGGCGATAGAAACAATGCTGGATGTTTCCAAGCAACGATACCACACATTGATAAAACTGGTAAAAGACATCTCCGCGGCCGTAGTGCTAATAGCCTCATTTAACGCCATAGCCGTCGGATTTATCCTGTTCGCCCGCCGCATATCCGTTTTTTTCTGACCGCTCAAAACTTTTTTCAGAATTTCCTCTTGAATATATATTTAACCTGGTGGGTCTGGCGGTCGTATTCCGGCCGGCCTTTGACATTGAAGAGCTTCACGGAGACTTTTTCCTGTATGAACTCCTCGACTTCTTGGGCTTTGTAATATGGCAAGAAAACATCGACGCCGAAAAACTCTTTCCAATCGTTGCGAATCTTCCTGCGGTCCTCATTCTCATCGGGGCGGCTAACCGTTACCAGCGCATCGAACCAATTGGTGTAAACGACTTCCGTTTTTCCGGAATAATCGCAGGAAACCGGCTGCGCGAACAAAAGCTTTGCGGAGGTCATTTCCGCCTGAGGCGAAGAAGATAGCGCCGGTTTTAGCGGATTATACAGATCGGCATTCAACTGGCCGAAAGCCGGCATAGGCAAAATAAAAAAAGAGATAACGGCCGCCGCGATCCCAAATATACGCTTCATTTTATCACCTCGTCCTCTCGATTAAAGTATAACATAAGCGGTTATTAAAACCCAACCCCGCAAAAAGATATTTAATAATTTACAAGAACGCGGTATAATAACAGCATAACATAACGGAATCATTAAAAAGGAGGGATATTATGTCCACATACAACGCGGGGCCGGTATTTTTTGTTATTCTTGTCGCCGTACTGGTGGCTATGAGCTTCTTCGTCATGGTAATCCTGCAAAAAGTTACCTTGAAAAAACTAAGAAACCTGGGGATCGCCGCAGTTATCTTATTATGGCTGGCGGCATTGATATGCGTTGCGGAGATCTTCCGCCCGGCCATATGCAAAAAATCCATCTGCCCGATATCACCCGGGAATATGCCCCAACCGATGATGGGAATGGGACGCCCCGGCATGATGATGGACAATTCCGCATACCCGCCGGAAATGATGGAAATGATGAAAGATAAGGGAAAAATCGCTCCCAAAAACGATTAACAAGGCGTTCTAATCCTGTTTAAAACTGAAATACTTGATTTTTTCAGACTTTATGATAGGATAGAACTTCACAAAATACACTTTTTGATTAAAATGGCGGAGTAGCTCAGCCTGATAGAGCACGCGGCTCATACCCGCTTGGTCGGTGGTTTAAATCCACTCTCCGCCACTTAAATACTTACAGAGAGTGCTTACGCGACTCTCCGCCACTTAAATACTTACAGAGAGTGCTTACGCGACTCTCCGCCACTTAAATACTTACAGAGAGTGCTTACGCGACTCTTTGAAACTTAAAAAACCCTCTATGGAAATAAACGCCACAGAGGGTTTTTGTTTACCATTCACAGTGAAAATGTTATAATGGCGTAATTATATGAAGAATGCTTCCCGCAAAAAACCATTTTGGAATTCCCCTCCGGCAAAAAAGGTCACGCTGGTTATTTTAACGCTGATTTTAACCCTGGCGGCCCTCGAACTCATGTTGCGCATGATCGGATTTGCCATTGTGAATTTGCAGGAATACCGCAATCGCCAGGCAATAAAACAACGGGGCAATTTCCGGGTCATCTGCCTGGGAGAATCCACCACTCAAAACCAATATCCCCGTTATTTAGAGAAGATCCTGAACAAAAACAACCCCGGGGTAAAAACAAGCGTTGTAGATTGCGGGCAATCCGGAGCCACCACCACCACATTACTATTACATTTGCAAGATACGCTCGATAAATACAAACCGGACGTTGTGGTTACCATGATGGGCTGTAACGATTACAGAACGCTTTATTATCTGGATATCCCTGAAGCAAATACGGGATTATTTAAAAACTGCCGGCTGTACAGATTTGCCAGGATCATTTATATGGATATCAGCAATAAACTCAACAAACGCGATATTTACCGGCCAAGCGCGCATAAAAACACCGCGGCTCAAGAAAAATACCCGGATATCTCTAAAATCAAGATGACCCAATTAGAGAAAGAATATAAAAAACTCGCTGAATTCTCCGATTTGACAAAAATCACCAACAGAGGCTACGGCTTAAGATATAAAGACCTCAAAAGAGTGGCGGAATTGGAGAAGATATGGGAAAAGATCATCGAGATCAACCCACGCGACGCCTATGCATACTCAAAATTGGCCATACTATACTGGGACGCGGGAAAATTCAACGAGGCGGAAAACGCTTTAATTAAAGCATTAAAAATTGAACCCGGCAATTATATGACGTATGTGCAATTAGGAAGAGTCTACCGCGACCATGGCAAATTCGTAAAATCAGAAGAGATATATAAGGAAGCGGCTCAGATCAACCCAAATAAGTATGAAGCATATGCCGGATTGGAATGGCTTTACCGCCACCAGAAAAGATTTGAAGAACGCCTTCAGATCCTCAAGAAAGTCACGGAACTCACGCCTAAAGTCGAGCACGATTATTTAAACGCAGGATTGTTCTTCTCTTATCTTGGGGAATTCGCCGAATCGGAAGAAGCATACAGTAAATGCCTGGAGCTTAACCCGCGGAATAATCGTGCGTACGCAGGATTAGGTTACGTTTACGAAAAAGAAAGAAAATTCAACAAATCAGAAGACGCTTACAGAAAAGCAATCGAACTTGACCCGGACAACGATCCGGCATACATGGAATTATACTGGACTTACCGCGAGCAAAACAAATCGGCAAAAGCCGAGGAAATCCTCAAAAAAGCTATCGCGCATAATCCCCGCAATGATCTCGCTTTAGGAGGCCTGGCGGTAAAATACCTTGAGACCGGCGAAACCGAGCTGGCTGAGAATTATTCTGCGCAGGCTAATACGCTGCGCAGGGAATTTTATAATTCCGTTACCGCCAGAAACTATCATAAACTCAAGGAGATCCTGGATACAAGAAAGATCCGGCTGGTTTGCGCGCAATATCCGATGCGCAGCATAACAGTGCTGAAAAAGCTGCTAAAAGACGAACCGGAAGGGGATATTATTTTCGTGGACAATGAAAAAATATTCAAAGACGCTGTAAGAACTGACGGATACGACGCTTATTTCACCGATATGTTCGGCGGCGACTTCGGGCATTGCACCGAGAAAGGCAACCGGCTTTTAGCCGAAAATATCGCCAATGCCATATTAAAGAATGTTTTCGAGAAATAACCGCGACCGGACGAAATATGCGCAAAACCCGACTTTACCTGAAGAAGATAAGCCTCATCGTACTCGCCTTTTTTTTGACCCTGGCAATATTAGAGATCGGCCTGCGCGCAGGCGGATTTTTGCTCGGCGCATTCCAGGAATACCGCAATTTGCGCGCGATAAGACAAACAGGAAAATTGCGCATTATGTGCCTGGGGGAATCCACAACGCAGAATCAATATCCCCGGCACCTTGAAGAGATACTGAACGCGCGCGATATCGGCATTAAATTCAGCGTGATAGATAAGGGATTAACCTGCTCCACTACAGGGATAATATTATCCGAAATAAACGCCAACCTGGATAAGTACAATCCGGACATGGTGGTAACAATGATGGGAACCAACGATAAGGTAACGCTGTATTACCGGGATATCCCGGAGGCAAACACCCTGTTGTTCCGCTGGTTCCGGGCATACAGGTTCGCGAGGATCCTTTACGCGCACATTTTAAAAAGAATAAACCGCAAGGATATCTACGATCCCGCCTCGGGCAAAAAGGTCATCGTAAGTAAGAAAAACGCTGTCGCCGAAAAAACGCGGTTTCACGAATTTAAAAAGGCTCACGGCATAAATATAAAGCTCGATCCCACCGGCAGTTTAGCGCGCGAATTATCGGGAGTGATATACCGGGATCCCAAAAAACTTGCCGAACTGGAGAATTCATTCAAAAAGGCCCTGGCAGTCATCCCGGGGAATTGTTCCGCATATGAAGGATTAGGGTGGCTTTACGGGTCTCAACGCCGATTTAATGAAGCGGAACAGGCGTTCAAAATGATCATAACGCTTGCCCCGGGAAACAATGACGCGTATGATGGGTTAGGCTGGATCTACCGCGACCAGGGGGATTTCGCCGGTTCGGAGAAAGCTTTCAAAAAAGCCATCGACCTCAACCCCGGAGATTCTTCCGCGCATACGGAATTGATCCAGCTTTACCGGGAACAAGGGAATTACGAAGCGGCGAAAAATTCATTCAGGAGCTTCATCGCCTTTAATCCTAAGAATAAATCCATATATAAAACACTCGAATTCTACAAAGACATCGGCGAGATCAACGAAGCTAAACAAGCCCTCAAAAACGCAATCGCGCTTGATCCGCAAAACGATTCAGCTTATGAAGGACTGGGCTGGATACTCCGGGATCAAAGCAATTTCCCGGAATCAGAGCAGGCCTTTCTTAAAGCGATCGAACTTAACCCGAAGAACGAGTTCGCTTATGAAGGGTTGGGTTCGATCTACGGGGCTGTCGGGAGATTTTCCGAAGTAGAAACGGCGTTCCGGAAAATAATCGAGATCAACCCGAGGAATACTACCGCATACAAATTATTCGATCGGTTTTACCTGGAAAAAAGAAGATTCGTAGAATTAGAGCAGATATCTAAAGAAATGCTCCGGCTGGCCCCTGATAACGATTCCGCGTACGCCGGGTTAGGCTGGCTGTATAACATACTGCAAAAATACGACGCTTCCCAAAAAGCCTTTGAGAAAGCCCTTGAGATCAACCCCCTAAACGATTTTGCGGTAGGAGGGTTGGCGACAAGATATCAAGAACTCGATGAATCGGACATCTCCCGGACCTATAGCGAAAAACTGGCATGGAACCGGGAGGAATACGTCAATCCCGCCACAACGGCCAATTATCTCCAGCTCAAAAAGATCCTGGATCGAAAAAAGATAAAACTGGTCTGCGTGCAATACCCTATGCGCAGCATCGCGCCGCTAAAAAAAATATTCGAAAACGAATTGGACAAACACGTCATTTTTGTAGATAATGATAAATTATTCCGCGATGCGATAAAGAAAGAGCGTTACTCCGAGTATTTTAAAGATATGTTCGGCGGTGACTTCGGGCATTGCACTGAGAAAGGCAACCGGCTTTTAGCCCGGAGCATTGCCGATTCGATAATAAAAGAGTTTTTTAACAAGTAATGCCGGAGGAAGACATTATGTTCACAGACACTGTAAAAAAAACGATCCGAAAGTACGATTTGATCAGGCCCGGAGACAATATACTCGCCGGGGTATCAGGCGGACCGGACTCGCTTACACTGCTTTATGCGCTTAATGCCCTGCGCAAAGAATTAGGCTTTAAACTGCGCGTAGCGCACCTGGACCATATGCTGCGCAAAGATTCCGCGGCCGACAGGGTATTTGTGGAAACGATATGCCGGAAACTGGGCATACCCGCGACCTCGGCGTCTATAAACGTCAAAAAACTTTCCAAAAACCGTTCCACGGAAGAGGCTGCCCGGCACGCCCGGCTGGAATTATTTTTCCGCGCCGCGAAGAAAAATAAATGCAACAAGATCGCCCTAGGCCATAACCTCGACGACCAGGCGGAAACCGTGCTTATGCGCCTTTTAAGAGGAAGCGGATTGTCCGGGCTGTCCGGGATGCTGCCCAAGCGCGAAATTAACGGGTTTTTGTTGATCCGTCCGCTCATCGAAACACGAAGGCGGGATATAGAAAATTTCCTGAAACGCAAAGGCATAAAGCCGCGCATCGACAGAACCAACGCCCAGGATATATATTTCCGGAACAATATCCGCAATAAATTATTGCCGTTATTGGAACGCGCCTATAATCCCAATATAAAAACCCTCCTGAGCAATACCGCGGAAAGCGTCGGACAGGATTACGACATCCTCTGCCGCTGCGCGCAAAAAAAACTTCATTCACAGGGCGGTAAATTAAAGCTGGATAAACTGCAGCTTATGCACCCGTCTATGCGGCGGATGTCCTTGCGCCTGGCCTTTCAACGATTAAAAGGGGACACGCGCACGCTCACATTCAAGCATATTCAAGAGTTGGAAGACCTCATCGCAAACCGGCCCGCGAACTCAATTGTCGACCTGCCCGGGGGCTTTTCCGCGCAAAAGAGAAAAAATATCCTCGTTTTTTACCGCCGGTAAACCGCAGAATAACCGTGTAAATCCCGGTAATAAAACCTTGATTTCAAAGGCATTTACATATATAATGAATTTTCAGCTTTAGGAGAAAAAATGAATAAGATCAGCAGACCGAATCTTAAAAAAAACAAGGCACTCAAGAAATTCCCCTGGGGATGGCTGACGACGATAGCCGTCATCTACGCGATCCTGATTCTATCGTTCGCGAACAACACCGGCACGCCTAAAAACCTCTCGTACAGCGAGTTTTACGCCATACTGAAAGATTCGCCGGAAAATATAAAATCCGCGGTTAAAGAAGAAACAAAACTGAAATTGACCGGCGAGCTCGCCGATAATACGAAATTCACTGTAAATATACCTGAAAACGACCCGGAACTGCTCAATCTTTTGCGCCAGAACGTGAAGAACTTCGACGTCCAGCAACCCGGATCTTTCCTGCCTTTTTTGCTGCAACTTTTACCGGTAGGATTAATAATTTTTTTCTGGTGGATGATGGCATCCCGGGGGGAACAGATCGGCAACCGGGTTATGACTTTCGGCAAGATCAAGGCTAAGGTGCATTCCGGAAAAGAAGATGAGAAAGTCACCTTTAATGACGTCGCCGGAGTGGAAGAAGCCAAAGAGGAGCTGAATGAGGTGATCGATTTCCTGAGCGACCCAAAACGTTTCCAGAAATTAGGGGGAAAAATACCCAAAGGCGTCCTCCTGGTCGGGCCTCCGGGGTGCGGAAAAACCCTTATCGCCAAAGCGGTAGCCGGCGAGGCAGGAGTACCGTTCTTCAGCCTGTCCGGTTCTGACTTTGTGGAAATGTTCGTCGGCGTCGGCGCAAGCAGGGTTCGCGACTTATTCGAACAGGGCCGCAGGGCCGCCCAAACCTCCGGCAAAGGCGCTATCATATTCATCGATGAGATCGACGC
>JALOCB010000037.1 GCA_023227985.1 Candidatus Omnitrophota bacterium
AATCCCCCGGGATAAACGAACTTAACTGATGCGGAATAACAACTTAAAACGCGAACCGGATGCTCAAGCGATAATTTCAAAGGCGTCCTTAACATCCATACCTGCGTCTATGCCCAAAGCCTTTGCTTTTGAATTAACCCTGGTTATTTTTCGGTTGGGGAACCGCTCCAGATTACCGATAGGATTTTCCGGGGTGCTCTCCACTATAGCAGCCGCGCCTCCAAAAGCATCGATCGCTTCCAGGTCAAATACCCCGCAGGTTAAAAACGCCTTTTTGCCGGTAACCAGCAAAATGCTGAACCCCTGCCACTTGACCTGCACGCCTTCAACCGAACCATTCCTGGTATTATATGACTTAGTACAGATATCCATCATCCCTCCATAGGGGACGGTTCCTCTTCCCCTTTCCCGCTGTCGCATATACAGTTACAACAAGGCATTTGTCAAATACCCACTTTAATAAAATCCATTCGCGAATACAACAATTCTTATTAGGAACCATTCCCTTTATCTTACCAGTATCCGCTTTTTCTTATCTTTTCGCGCATCTCTTCGCTTATGCCCGGCAAAAACTCTCTTTTCCCGTTGTTATATTTCCGCAAGCCTTTTATCAGGGAATCCAAACGCCCCCTCAGCATTTCAGCTATTTTAGGGCGGGATCCCCTGAGATTATTTTTTTCCCCTTTATCCTTACGGAGATCAAAAATATATTCAGCGGCTTTTTCACGGCCATCCCGAAGATCATCCCTTTCACGGATATACTTCCATTTCACCGAACGCAAAGAACGAATACCGTCAGTCCCCTGGCTGAATACAACTTCATTAACAGCAACGCCTTTTTTGTTTTCCAACAGCCCTACCAGGCTCATCCCTTGAGCCTGCGCGGGTACCGGAATGGATAACAAACCCAAGATCGTTGGGAGAATATCTATACTCTGGGCCAACAAATCAATACGCATCCCTTTATTCAAACCAGGCAGGTAATATATCAGCGGGACATGGATACTTTCATCATACAAATAACGGCCATGCCCGACATGGCCATGCTCTTTATATTCATTCCCATGATCAGCCGTTATCACGATTATGGTCCTATCATAGACCCCCCGGGCCTTTAACTCCTCGACGATCCCGCCAACCAGTTTTTCATCCGCCTCATATATCGCGCTATCCAGCAACCTTAAAAACTCCCGAAGCTGCTTTTTATTCAGAGAATTTATATAATCGTAAAAGCTGTTTACCCACATCCCGTCGACCCCGCCGGCCAAAGGCACTGGCTTGGGCCTCAACAAAATGTTTTTTTTCTCCACCAACCTTTTCCCAGCCCATCGATATACCTTCTCGGGATATTTTTTCAACATAGTCCGAGCGACATTCTCCCAGCGCTTTTTCCGAGATGCATCCAATTCCGCGGGGATATGCATAAATAAACTCATATTGCATTCTACCCAGATCTTTCCTAATGCCGGATATATCCTTTCGGGGTCCTCATTAAGCATATTTCGCAATTCATCCCACCATCTCTGCCGCAGGTCATCCAGCCCGGATTTAAATTCATCCGACACCAGGCGGGAAAATCGATTATCCGCCCTGCAGAACGGGAAGGTCAGTTCATGAGGGAGATACGAATGCACCGTAAGAAAGAATTTGTCCCGGCTGTTCAGGTTGATCCAATCGCGGATCTGGCCGCAGCCTCCAAAAGGGCTAAGTTCGGATATGGACTTAAATCCATTAAGCAATCCCGGCGCAGAGCCGGAATGCGGGTCATAAACGGACCCAAACCAACCGGTATTATAACCCTGCCCGTTCATTACCTGCGCCAGGGTCAATATATTATCCGGCAGCCTATCCTTCAGCACATCCATAACGTTATGTGCGCAAGGGTATAATGAAGTGAAGATAGAAGTTACGGCAGGCAGGGTATAAGCGGACGCGCTAAAGGCATTAGTAAAAAGCACCGATTTATCCGCCAAAGCGTCGATATTGGGCGAGACCTTTTCAGGATATCCGTAACAGCCAAGGCGATCCGGGCGTAAAGCGTCCAGAATTATCAAAACTAAGTTATACCCCTCATATTTCCCGGAAAACTCCGGGCTGCCGCCGGCCCGAGCGGCATCAGGGGAAAAAAACAGAAAGCAACCGAAGAATATTCCGAGGATAACCGCCTTTATTATAAAACCCCGGAAAATTCTATGCATAGGCATTTCGATGCCCCGTTTTCTTAACAAAACCCTCGCAATCTATCTTAGATCACAGAGGGTTAATTGATCAATTGCTCCATTTACTATTATCCTGCATGCGCGTTAATTACGCGCATTAATGGCCTATAAATTCGGGCAATTATAGGTGGTAGGCGCCCTATACTACCTGAGATACAGCTGCTTATGGAAATATGCCGTAAAAGAAGCACGGGTTGGCAAATATATACGGGACAATAACCCCTATTTTTGACAGACAACAAGCATCTCAAAATCCCCTGTCGTCAGCTTGTCATTTCTTGAGTACGCCCCGAGCTTGGCGCCGAAAATATCGATTTTTTTATACCCCAGCGTCTTTAAAAGCCACGTGAGTTCACTTGGCACATAGTAGCGCTCGTTACAGGTTAATTCCTTTTTAGTTCCCGCATCGTCCTCGAACCCGACGGTGTTGTGGTCCCGGAACGTCATCAGATCGAAAGAACAATTTTTACACGCCGAATTACCTTCTTTGGCCGCGGACTCATAAAATTCTTTGACGGAATGAAAAAGCGGAAAGAACCCGTTCAATGTCGTGAATATAAACTTGCCTTTATCTTTCAACGCCTTTGTCGCGCTCTTTAATATTTCAAAATTCATCTCATCCGTTTCCATTAAAGAAAAACCGCCCTCACAGAGCATGATCGCCAGATCGAACTCGCCTTCAAAGGGAAGGTTTCTGGCGTCATGTTTCTGAAAATCAATGTTAAGATCAAGTTCTTTTGCTTTTTCCTTTGCCCTTATAAGCTGCGACTCGGATAAATCAACACCAGTTACGCTATATCCTCTTTTTGTCAATTCGATCGAATGGCGACCAGTGCCGCAACCAATGTCGATGATCTTTAGCGATTTATCCCGGTTTATTTCCTGCTCGATAAAATCACATTCGCCAACAGTCCCCTGGACAAAACATTCCTTGTCGTATTTATGTGCGTAATTCTCAAATAATAATTCATACCATTGTTTCATCGTTGACACCTTATATTTTGCATCATTATCTTCAGGGCTCGCGTCTGCAATGAGTGCGGGCCGAATTGCCCTGACTTCTTGGCGATGTTGCACCTAAAAAACTGGCGGAGAGGGAGGGATTTGAACCCTCGAACCCTTGCGGATTACGTGTTCTCCAGACACGCGCGCTCGACCACTACGCGACCTCTCCAGATCTATATAAATTTATGCTCTAGTCCCTTTATAAGACTCAAATCTATTTATAAGATTCTGATTATGGCTTCCAATGATATCCATATACTTCTTTATATCTACCCTATTGTACACATGAATTCTTTCCAGTAAATCATTTTTTGATTCTATTCCTATAGTAGAAAACATACGATCCACTGAATTCAGAAGCGGCTTAGAACGGCTGGTAAAACACAAAACCATGTTTCTATATTTAATTCCCTTGGTAGTATGGGTATGAAAATAAACACCACCGTCTGTATCTATCAATCCTCTAAGACAAGCACTGGAATATTCAATCTTATCAAAGATCCACGCAGGTATATCGACTTGTTGAGCTATTTTATTCCCTTTTTTTAGCCCTAAATCTAATAAAAATTTTACCAGCCTTTTGCTTGATATGACAAGTTCTAACGTGTTTTTTAGCCTTACAGCTATTTTACTATCAATGTTAAATAACCGTAAAGTTGCATCTTTGACAAAATTAGCATAAGGGCGATCGGTTTTTGCATTAAAATAAACTCTTACCTGATAATCACTAATCGATCCATCCCCTAAAATAATACCAATAAATTCCGCTAATGACGGGGTCTTATCAGGAATTGCTATATTTTTATCAAGCTTAAAGCCTTTCCTAAGAACCAATTCCGGATTAGACTTAAACCTGTAATATGAAACTAAACCGCCTTTTCTCCTACCTTCTTCGGTGCCAAAATTACCATAAAGGCTTTTTCTCTTTAAAGCCCCTAACCGACCTGCAGCCTGAGGAGTAATTTTCATTAAATTTACTTT
Source organism: Candidatus Omnitrophota bacterium (assembly GCA_023227985.1). Taxonomy (NCBI): domain Bacteria; kingdom Pseudomonadati; phylum Candidatus Omnitrophota; species Candidatus Omnitrophota bacterium. Next base: position 4,206 of record JALOCB010000037.1, read on the forward strand.
ATCAAAATTTATTTCGGAGAGTGAAGGATTTGAACCTTCGATCGTCTTACGACGATAACGGTTTTCGAGACCGCCGCATTCGACCACTCTGCCAACTCTCCTCGAGCACAATAAGCTTTTATTTAGACGCGAGACTCCGCGGAATGCGCCAAGATCAAGTCTTTCGATTTTGGCGACGTTTCTGAAGCGGAGTAAATTCATATCCCGCGATCAATTTCAGCTTCTCTTTTTTATTTAATTTCTTTATCCGGGCCTCGCGCTTCCACGCCTCGGCGTGATCCTTAAAACGCTTCTTATATTTCAAAACAACCGGCTGGCGCGAGCGCGTATAACGGCATTTGTTGGTATTACTATGCTCGTGTATCCTTCTCTCGACATCGATCGCGATCCCGGTATATAACGTCTTATCCTTGCACTCCGCTATATAAACAAACCAGGGCTTGGAATAAATGGATTTGGCCATGGGAATTAATTATACCATAAATCCGCTAAAATGGTAGCAGCTCTTAAAGCGCGGGATTTTGGCTTTGCGAAGGCTGATATGATAATTTCAATAATTAAAAAGGTCTCTTAGCTCGTATTGTTTGCCTGCGGCTTTGTTCAACGCGTTCAGGATCTTTCTCTGTATATGCGGATTCAAGCGCCTTCCCTTCACCGCCCGGTTGACCATCTTATGGGTGATCTGCTCCGTGGAGTTGCTTACCAGGTCATTAGGCTTAAATCCATGCTCATCCATGATCTTGGCGATCGGCTGCGGTCCCAGATCATTCTCAATATTACTATCCATAATAAATATTCTCCCTTATCCGCTATTTGCGGCCTAAAACATTTATTTGCAACTCTTTTATCTGCTTAGCTTTAGGTACAACGTCTACGGGGCTACGGGGTTAGAAGGATCAAATCGTAGTCAAGGCTGCCTAAGCCCAATTCCCGGGCATAATTCAACTGGATCATGCCGTCGCGGTTAGGATGGGCTTGCTTGAACACATCTTTGCCGGCAGCCGCGTTCACCAAATCAAAACTGGCCTTGTCAATGCTTACCGGATCAGTGGAAACAAGTATCCCGACATCCGGGGCGATCCGCGGGTCATCCTGTGCCAGGCAGTCGCATTCCTGGGTGATCTTCAGGCAGAAATTAATAAACACCTCTTTATCTTTTTTATTTTCTAAGACTGCTTTGGCATGCTCGATCATCTTCTGCTGGATATCCCTGCCCCCCGCTTCCCAGTTTATTTCAATGGCGTTATACTTGCAAGCGGCGATACAGCTGGCGCAGCCGATACATTTAGCGCTGTTAATGATGGATTTCTTGTTCTTGATAACCACGGCCTGGGCCGGGCAGGCCTTTTCACAGGCCTTGCACCCCACGCAATTACTCGCAATCACGAACGGCGAGACATCTGAATGCTGGGCCAGTTTTCCTTCCCGCGTGGCGCAGCCCATTCCCAGATTCTTCAAAGCCCCGCCGAATCCGGTCATAATATGCCCCTTGAAATGCGCCACTCCAATAATAACATCCGCATCCCAGAATATCCTGGCGATCTTAGCGGTCTTAATGAATTTTTGGTCAATAACCACATCCTGGACCTGCTCTTTCCGGGTATCATCCGGGATGAGCACCTCGGCATTGACTTTATCCGGGATAAAGCCATGGCTGTAAGCCAACTTCAGATGATCCTTAGAATTAGTCCTTTTGCCGCGGTAAAGCGTATTGGTATCCGCCAGGAAAACCAAGGCGTTTCTATCCTTGACCTGATCGCAAATAACCCTCAGATATTCCGGGCGGACATAACCGGTATTGCCCTGTTCCCCGAAATGCAGCTTCACCGCTACTTTATCGCCGGAAGCGATAAGATCCAGAAACCCGCTTTTTTTAAGCAAAACCTCCAGCCTCAAAACAGCCTCTTCCTGCTTCGTGGAATTATCTACCGGGATAAAATAGACCTTGCTTTTTGTCTTGGCTTCAGGCACTGTAAACCTCCGGTCTTATTCTAATTTAAAAGCGCCCTCTCCATATCCACCCTTAACTTATTGATTATTTCCCGGGGGACCCGGAACTGGCAGCGCAGCATCGGGGAAGTAATCGTGAACTCGAACATATTCGGGTCATCAGGCAATTTGCGGAAATTCAGCTCCATCTTAACAATATCAGCCATAGCGCCTCCTTAGCGGTCCTTGACCAAATAATAATCCATGTTACTTATGATTATACCGCCGCAAGCCGCTTACCTCAACAAAAAAGGCGCCGGAGTGATCACGGCGCCTTGACCATCGGGACCATTAACTGTTTTTTTTGCTCCCCACCATAAGGAATACCCGGTATTTTCCCGAAGGCTTCTCCACCTCCGCGGCTGCCCGAAAACGGATATCCGCAAACCCCGCCTGCGCAAAAACACTGTTGAGATTGTCGTGTTCAAACCCCTGATGAAAGACCCCGGCATTATCTTCATGGAACTTGCCGTTGTCCGGGTCAAGGTCAGCTATACAGACATAACCGCCATTGCGCAATACCTGATAAAACCGCCTGGCTAACCCGGCAATATTCTCGATATGATGCAAGGCCATAGCGCTGACAATACAATCATAATCCCCATCCAATTCCCCGCCCCGGGAAACATCCGCGCGCCGGGTAGTCACCCGGCTAATACCGGACCGGGAGATTTTGCCCTTCAGGACATCAAGCATACCTTGCGAATTATCCACACAAACCAAGGATCGCACTGCCGGCCTAAGCGACATCCCCACCAGTCCTGTGCCGCACCCAAAATCCATGATATCCATTTGAGGATTCAAGGGAATCTCGCTTTTAATTGCTTCAATGATATCCTCAGCCAACTTCACCCTGCGCGGCTCTGAATCCCAATCAGCAGCCTCTATATTGAAATCCCTCATTTGTATTTCCGACATACGCAACGCCTGAATTTAATGGCATCCGCCGTGATGATGCATACAGGCATTCTCCGCGGTCAATTCCTCCAACTCATTAGCTTTATATCTTTTTATCAGTTCAGCCACAGTTTCGCCTTCCTGGCGAAAAGCCTTGATCCCCGCTTCATTCAGCTTCTCCACCGCCCTGCGCCCCATACCCATGCAAATTACCGCATTGATCGAAACCGGGCCGATAATGTCGACCGGATGGCACATCCCATGCTGATGATCGGCGTTAGTATTGTTGATAATTTCAATCTGATCTCTTTCTGTGTCATAAACGGTAAAGTAGGGCGCGCTTCCGAAATGACTAAAAACCCTGGCATTCAACCCTTCCATGGTCTCGGTCGGTATACATATCCTCATCTTACTGCTCCTTTTTTAATGAAACAACCCGTTTAAATGTTCCGCCGGATATCTTAAGCGCCTTGGCGTTCAAAAGCACGTCGGCTATCTTCCTGTGCGCTGATTTTATGATATTCCCGAATGTCTGGCGGGAAATATCCATCCTGCGGGCTGCGGCTTCCTGATACAGGCCCTGGAAATCCGCGAGTCTGACCGCTTCCAGCTCATCCAAAGTAAGATGCACCTCTTCAAGCATATACACGGGTATTCCGCGCGGCTTGAAATAGCCCGTATCAATGCTACAGCGGATTTTTCTGCATCTGCAAGGCCTGGGCATAGCTTTAATTAGTTATTAGCATATGCTAATAATATACATTGCGCCGTCTCTTTTGTCAACAAAAAAGGCGCCGCGGCATTCTGGCGCCTTTTTGCAACAAATACCGCCTTTCCCTTATTATTTGGCGGTAATACTGACCTGCTGACCCTGAAATTCCACCAGGTCGCCCGCTCGCAGCTTGCGCCGGATCCTGTTTTCGACCTGGCCATTTACCCTGATCGCGCCGGACAATATATATTCCCTGGCCTCAGCCCCGCCAGCGACAAGCTGCGTCAATTTAAGCATATTATCCAACTCCACAAACTCGTATTTCAGTTTGAATTCCATATATCCTCACAATAAACCCGAAAACAACCCCGGGTTTTAACGCTTCGGTATGCGGCAATCCGGCTTTATCCCGCGTTTCTTGTAATACTCCTGATGATAGTCTTCCGCCGGATAGAACTCCCCTGCCTGAACTATCTCAGTAACAATTCTATTCTTTAACCTCCAGGACTGCCCCAGCTTTTCCCGGGATGCCGCGGCGAGTTTTTCCTGTTCAGCCGTATGAAAGAATATAGCCGAACGGTATTGCGGGCCTATATCCGGCCCCTGTTGGTCAGGCGTAGTCGGGTCATGTATATTCCAGAACAGATCAAGCAGTTCGGAATAGGAAATTTTCGCGGGATCATAAACAACTTCAACCGCCTCGGCATGCCCTGTTTTGTTGGAACAAACATCTTCATAGGTAGGATTTCTGAAATCCCCGCCGGTATAGCCAACCCTGGTAAAGATGACCCCTTTGCCGATAAGCCCTTGAAAAGCCGCCTCTACGCCCCAAAAACACCCCGCAGCGAAAGTAGCTTTCTCTGTTTTCGCGGTCTTTTGCTGTACCGCGAGTTTCAAAGCCACCGTATTAACGCAGTAGCGTTTTCCGCTGGGCGCCGCTCCGTCATTAAAAATATGGCCTAAATGCGCGCCGCAGATGGCGCAGAGTATTTCAGTCCGGCGGATGCTTAAACTATCATCCGATTCAAGCCGGATATTCAACTCCGACACCGGCTCCCAAAAGCTGGGCCAACCCGTGCCGGACTCGAATTTTGACTCATATTTAAACAAATCTGTCCCGCAACCAACGCACTGATAAATCCCCTTTTCTCCTTTAGGAGGAATAGGGCATTGCTTACTGAACGGCGCTTCTGTGCCTTTAAGCCTGGTCACCTGATACTGCTGGGGAGTAAGGATATTCTTCCATTCCTCATTAGTCTTATAAACCTTATCAACCTCCGTAATTTCTCCGGTTGAGGCGTCAAAGATCTTTATTTTTTCGGCCTTAGGCGGCTCGTTCATACTTCCTCCCACCAAAAATGGAAGCAGCCATAATATAACCAACAGTTTTTGATAACGCATAGATCCTATTTCTACTTCCAGACGATCTTGGCTGGATTGCGGCCGGGGATCCGGCTATAACGGTATTTGGGATATCCCAGCAGCATCACCGCGCCGGCTAAGGCCCGCGAAGACAAACCCGCGGCTTTCCTTACCTGCGGATCCGTATTTATCGCCATATTAACATATCCTGCCCAACACGCGCCAAAACCCATGCCGAATGCCGCCAGCTCAAAATACGTTCCCGCGATCAGGCATGACTGCAGGGCCATAGGATCATCCTTAACCCCATAGGCGATGACCATACCCGGAGCTCCCCGGCAGATCCGGTCTTGCCCGTTTTTCCAGGACTCGATCAAGCGGTCAAAACGCAGGGATTGGGCTATTTCCGACTTGACGGTTACCAACCCTTCCATCCATTTACATACCAGCCCCCCTAAATCATGGACTTTATCTTTACCCATGACCACCAGCCAATTAACCGGCTGGCGATTTATCCCCGAAGGCGCGTATCTGGCAATATCCAAAAGCCCCTCTATCGCCGCCCTATCCACAGGCTCATCCTTATAGGCCCTGACCGAGCGCCTGGCCTTTAGAAACAACGCCGCCTGCTCAGGGGCAGGCAATTTAGCTGGCTCAACCCTCGGCGCATCCTTGACATCCATGGTCGACAGCTTTATCGCGCCATGAGGGCAGCAGGCAAAACAATGCCCGCAATTGATACAAAGCTCACCGCCGCCTGGAATAAACTCCGGGACGCGGTCATTCTTATTCATTTTCAAGATGAGCATCGGGCATACCTCAACGCACCGTCCATCCCCTTTGCATGCCTTTTTATCAACCTCAATAGTGATCATTAATCTCTTCCGCGTAAAATTCCAACCGTTTCATTTTAACCCTTATCCCGCCTTTCTTACCCGCCGGATGCTCCTTTAAATACTGCGCGATAGTTTCAGCCAGGAATTCCTCACGCAAGCGTTCAGGCGCCCGGTGAGAATAAGGCATCCAGATAGTCCGCAGCGAATCCCTGAAATCCGCGGCGTTGGTATATTCCATATATCTGACAAATGTACGCATGGCCCTTATTTTAAAGCCATGGCGCTTCAGCAGCGCTGTAAAAGCCGCGGGGTCGGAGAAATGATACGGAGACGTGAAACCCTTAAAATACCCGCGCCACTTTTTCCGGCGCCTGAGTTTATCCCCCGCCTTGATCACCCCGGCGATATTTCCCTTGGCGCCCATCTGAACAACGAGCCCTCCGCCGGGTTTCAACGCCTGGCCCGCGCTATTTAAAAGCGAATCATGATCCGCTATCCAATGAAAACAGGCATTTGAGAAAATAACATCAAACTTGTTCTTGAACCCCAGCCTGCAGGCGTCTTTTTTCTGAAAAAATAAATTATTGTGCCTGCCCTTGAATGTGTCCCGGGCATGCCGGATCATTTCCCGGGAGCTGTCTATTCCCAAGACCTTACCGCGGGGGACTAACTCGCTTATACGGCAGCTGATCTTGCCGTCCCCGCACCCGATATCCAGGACTGTTTCATCGCCTCGAAAACGGATCTGGCTTAGCAACCCCTCAGCCCAGCGTTTCTGGTTATGTGAATTTTTACTGTACTCTTTAGCGTCCCATTTATACACTTTTAAGCCCCAAGGCAGCCGCGTTCTTACCATAATCCGGGGAAGAGCCGGTATCGCGTCTTATTCGCGTATTCGGCATATCCCGGCAACCCTTTGCGCAGCATCCCGTCTTCAAGCACTGTGCGGGTTATGATCATACCAACAACTATGCCTGAACCGATAAGCCCGCATACCGACCCCAAAATAAGCGGCATAGCGGCCGTAAACAAGATCGTGCCAATATAACCCGGATGCCGGACAAATTTGTACGGTCCGCCAACAACAACCTTATGCCCTCTATCCAACTGGATACGAACGACGCTGGAGAAAAACTCATTAGAGCGGATCGCCCAAAACACAATACAGATCCCCAGTAAGCATACAGCGTAACTGAGCGCATAAAGTAACGCGGGTAAATCCCCTGTCCAGTGAAAACGCCCGGCATCCATGGCCGAAACCAGAACAATTACCATTGTAAGCGGCAAAGATACCGTCAGGAATATCTTATCCCACCATTTCGCCCCCGGCCCCGGGTTCCGGCGCTCTATCGCCAGCCCGTCCTTATCAGCAAAGGCGGCCAACGCTAAAAATCCGGCCAATGTCATTATCCCGGCATAAACCCATCCCTGCCAATAATCAATCCGTCCTGCCCCGGCGAACGCTATAACAACAGCCAAAAACAACAACGCGATCTGTCCTGCTAACGCTCTTAAAGTATTTTTTTTGCCGTTATTTTTGGTCTGCATAGGCAAAACGACAGTTAGCGCGAAAGGCCAAGCGCGATCAAACGCCGGGCCGCAAGCGCCGCACGGCCGCTACCGCCAAACTGCGGCCGACTCGGGTCTTCCTTAAAACTTATATTTTATGCCGGCGATCACCTGCGTATCTGTTTTCTTTTTTCCCGCCGGCTTAGAATTATAATCCAGAATATACTTAATTTCGAGGTCCAGGTTATCGCGCAGCGGATTGGTGAACACAGTCTCCGATTTCAGAAGCGTCCCGTTATCGCTTTTTAGCGCGGGATACACAGTCAGATCTTCCGACAAAAACGACTTTTCGAATATTTTCTTTTTCATAAATGTATGCGCCACTGCTGTCAGCGTCTCATCATCCTCCGCCGTATTTACCCGGTGCCTGGTAATGCGATAACCCGGGCCGGCGTCCGCGTCCCAGATCAAGTCTTCTCCGGTCAGGATATGGCAACCGAACCCCAAGCTTGGCGTTATCCGGTAATCGATATCCGAGAAATAATCATGATCCGCGAATACCTGATAGAAATTGTACCAACGATATCCCTCGCCGAGATCAAGCGAGTATTTGCTCAAGATATCCCATTTCTGGCCGTCCATCTTATTATTCGACTCGGAATAAAACATATTCCCTTTGATCGAATACTGCGAATGTTCGAATTTCTTTAAAGCCTGGGCGGACGCGCTCCCTGTTGATTTCTCGGTATTACCGTTGGACTTGTTATACCCGACAAAAACATCCCCGGTCCAGCCATCAAAAAAACTGCCGGCAAAAGCCGCAGGAACAAAGCACAGAGCGGCTAAAACAACCGCTAACAATAAACCCGCATTCCTTATATTCATGATCCTCCCATTCAAGTAAATCCCCGCATTGTTCACAAATTTGCCGTATTCCAAAGCAGCCGCT
>JALOCB010000038.1 GCA_023227985.1 Candidatus Omnitrophota bacterium
CTGCAAAATACCCCTTAACCTGCGGCGCTCATCCTCATCCTCGATCCTGCGCGATACCCCGACCTGCTCTTCCTGGGGCATGATCACCAGGTATCTTCCGGCGATGCCGATCTCCGCGGAAAGCCGCGGCCCTTTTGTGCCGAAGGATTCCTTGACCACCTGGACCAGGACTTCCTGGCCTTTTTTTATCCCCCGGAATATCTTGTCTTCCTTGGTCTGATTAGGCGCGGGTTTAGTCTGGGCCGGCTTATGTATCCCTAAAGACTCGCTGGCGGATTCCGCTTCCGAAAGGTATAAAAACCCTTTCTTGACCATACCGATGTCCACGAACGCCCCGTTTATCGAGGGAATGACCGCTTCGATCTTGCCCTTGTAAATATTGCCCACAATAGTCTTGTCCTGCGGACGCTCCACATAAAGCTCTTCCATCCTGCCGGCATTCACCACTACCACCCGCTTTTCCCGCGGGTCCACATTGATCAGTATCTCTTTAGACATTTTACCTTTCTTGTAATCCTCGGCCGTTTGTTTTAACCTACACGGCTTTCGTAATTTACCGATTTGACCTCTATCCCTTCAGGAAGCTGGCTCTGCAGCTTTTCCATAAAATCTTTTGGCAATATCCGGCTGGTCAAGGCCATAGAGGCCTCTTCAGCATCGCTGGACAATCCCAGTTTTAACGCACGCTTAACGCTGATCTTGGGATGCGGGCTGAACCCCTCGCTGATCTTCACCGGCAACTGCGCCCTGCGGCTGGCCCGGGTGAACAAACGCATCAGGTCAAGATGAGAGATATAGCGCATCATACCGTTCTTGCCGAACACGAAATCTATCTTATAAACCTGCTGATCCATGCCATTATGACTTATTTACGGCCTGTCTTGAATAAAAAAGGACTGCCATTAGTTTACACTATCCTTAGCGGATAAGCAAGCTTAATTAATAGCAGTCCTTTTGATCTTACTTTTTCAGCGGGTCTTTGCCGGTTTTGCTCACCGCGTCGACTTTAAACACCCCCTGCATGCGCTTCTCAAGTTCAGCAATCTCTTCAGGGGAGAATTCCTCATCCTTGATCACGTGGGCGGAAATGAATATCAACAGGTCAACCTTGGAATTATCCTCGGTCTCCCTGGTAAAAAGCTTGCCCAAAAACGGGATCTTGCTCAGAAAAGGCACGCCGATCACGCTTTTGCTCTTCACATCCTTGAGCAGGCCGCCGATGACTATAGTTTCGCCGTCTTTCATCAGCACCTGGGTCTGGGCCTCGCGCACATCGATGATCGGATAATCCACTTCCGTGGTTATGGCGGTGGTGGCGTCAGAACCGGCGATGTTCGTCGCGGTTACATGCGAAGAAGATGAAGTGACGCTGGGATGAATGATCATATTGATATACCCTTCTTCGCTGACCTGAGGGACAACGTTGAGCCTGATCCCGATCTCCTGGTAATAATCCAGGGTCTGGGTCTGGGTCGAGCCCTCGGTAGAGGTCCCGGCGGTAACGCTGGAAGACAATATCGGGGTATGATAACCCACCAGCATCGATGCCTCCTGGTTATCCAGGGTCAGGATGCGCGGTGCGGACAGGGTGTTAGCGTGCACATCCTCTTCCAGGGCGTGCACCAGGACAGAGAACTGCGTTCCGGAGAGCTTCCTGAACAAAAGGTTCATCCCGGTATTATAGGTGCCGGCAGTGCTGCCGACCGTGCTGCCTTTCGCCCCGAAATTAGAAGGCGATATCTGTGAAACAAGGGAATTTAGGCCCAGGGTAGACGTATCCTGGCCATTTGACTTACCTGTCGGAACACCGGTGATCGTGCTGGAGGTGGCGCCGCTTGAACCCGTGCCGTAATCAAAACCGATGTCCTTTAATTTATCCCGGTTAACCTCCATTATCCTGGCCTCGACCAGCACCTGTTTGGGCTTGCGGTCGATCTGCGGCAGGATCACGCTCTTGATCCGGTCCAGCACAGCGTCGGTGTCGGTGATAACGATGGTCTTGGACTTGATCGACGGCTCAATATCCATTTTTGTGGAAGTCACCGCGCCCGCGGCATTCCGCTCAATCGAGACTATTTCACTACGGGCGCTTCCGGCGTCTTCCTTTTCCAGGGCCCGGGCGGAGACCTCTTCCTTGCCGATCTTGAACGTGCCGAATTTCCAGCCTTTCTGTCCGCGGTTGTACAACACTGAAATCTTGCCGCGGTTGGAGATCATCGAGATCAATATGCGCATGGCGTCCTGTGCGTCCAGAAATTTCAAATTGATGATCTCAGTGCGCAATGGCTCGTCAGCCTGGATCTTGGACATATTCTCCAATTTAGTGACCAGTATAACATTTCCCTGCTTCTGATAGCCGAACCCGTTGCTTTTAAGGATCACGTCCATCGCCCTGTCCCAGGGAACCTCGACCAACTTGATGGTGATCGTTCCGATCACATCCGGGGTAGCCACGATATTGATCCCGGACTTCTGGGACATTATCTTGAGCACGTTATGGATATCCGCGTCCTTGAAATCCAGGGTAATATTATCCGTCTGGATCACTTTCTTTATCTCTTCGGCCGCTGCGAGGGCGGCAACAGGAGCCGGATCAGGCGCAGCCTCCTGGCTGTAACACGGGCTGAAAACGAAAAAAATAAAAAGCCAGAAACAAAGATTCACGCTCGTTCTGCCGAATGATAAAATGCCGGATCTCACGTCCCCTCCTTTTTTAGTCTTATCTCTTTATCTTGGTCATCTTTTCTAAAAGTCACGCTGCGCTCGCCGATACTGACCACCCGGGAGCCGTCAACCTCATCCAGTTCCTTGACCACCAAACCGTTGACTATGGCAAAAGAAACCCCCTCGGGGTCATACATTATCCCTTCCAGCTTGAGATGGGAATCCGTCCCCCGGGCCTCATCCGCCTCCAGCTTCTGGAACCTGCCGTCAGGCGTGACCAATTGAATGAACGGGTCGCGTTTGCCTGCCGGGTTATAAACAAAATCTTCCTGTCCGGCCGCTATCCCGGACGCGGGAAAGATCAAAGCGGATAAAAACAGGATAACCGGAATACCGCGTTTATTTTTTAACATAGGTTTTCAAAGTTAAGTTGACGTCCAAAAGCATCGGCCCATTCCCGGACCTGGACAGTTTTATCTCTTCGACGAACACCGGATGGTCGCTTTTTTCCAGGGCGTTCACGAAAGCACCGAGCTTATGGTACCTGGCATTAAGATTTAATTTCACGCGAAAGCCCAGCGCTTCCCCGGAGGGCAGTTTTTCCTTGCTCCTTGTCTCTTTTACCGGAGTGATCTGCATCACCTTGATATTATTCTCCTTGGCATACAGAGATATGGCCTCCATAAGCAGCGGGATATCTTCCTCTTTATACATCTTATACCCCGCCTTAGAGCCGCGGCTGTTCCCGGGGACAGCGGACTTGGCCAGGGTCAGCTCTTTATTTACGCCGGCGATGTCTTTCTTGAGCCGGGATACCTTTGCCCCGGCCTGCCCGGCATTCTGCAATTGCGCTTTTATTATGAACATACAGTCCAGAATAACGATCAGGCCGAAAGCGACAAAAACCGCGATCAACTTCTGTTTATCCTGCCGTATCTCCTGCAAAATATCGGCCACGCCTAACCCCTTTAAGTTATTTTTCTTTTAATGCCGCAACCAGTATAAAATCCGCCACTTCAAAAGTCCCGATATTTTTACGCTGGACGCTGCTTAACTCCAGGCTCTTGAAATCCCCGATAATATCCCGATCCTGTTTAAGATTAGACATAAATTTATTGATCAGATCAACCTCGTTCTTTTCAAGCGAAACAACTGTCCCGCGGATCGTCAGCTCTTTAGCGCTCAAGGATATCTCATTGAACCAGACGCCGTTGGGCAGATCAAGGCTGAGCTTATTCTGCAGCCTCGCCCAATCGACGCTTTTCGCGCCGAGCCCCCGGATCAGGTCCTCCTGCCGGGACGCCGACTCCCCTGCGTTTTTAACAGCGGTTATTTTTTCCCTTTGCGGTGCAAGGACCGACCATTTCTTGTTCAACGAAGATAATGATAACGAGCGGGTGAACTGGACCAGGCCAAGGTAGGCGTGCGCCAGTATAAGCGCTCCGGCTAAAAGCGGGATAAGATACAAAAACTGATCCAGCTGTCCGTTGGAGCCGGAACCCTTAGCTTTCATCTCATCTGGCAACAGATTTATTTCAATCATAGTTTTTACCGCCTTAACGCCAGGCCGATAGCCACGGCTAACTGGCCGGCCAGCGGCCGGACTTTGTCAGCCTCGAGGTCATCCGCCAGCTCGATCTTGCGCAACGGGTCCCAGTTTTCCACGCTTATAGCCAGCAAATTGGAAAGCATCTCCCTTAACCCGGGGTAAAGGCTTCCTCCGCCGCTAAGATAAATCTTTTCCACCGAGGTAACGCTGCGGCTTTCATAGTAATCAAAGGACGTGCGCACCTCCTGAGCCAGCTTTGCCAGGACCGGCTCGCCGATCGAGAGTATTTTATCGGCCTGGGCGTTATCCTTAGCGGTCTTCATCCCCTCCGCCTCTTTAAAACTTACGCTCAAGGTATCCGCTATCTTCTGGGTAAAATTATTTCCGCCGATATTTATGTCCCGGCTAAGCGACGGCATACCCGCCTCTAATATGTTGAGGTTACAGGTCACAGAACCGATATTCAAAAGCGCGATGGTCTTGCCGGCAACCGCCCCGTCATCGGAGTAGTTAAAATTAAAGGCATTGACAAGCGCCAGTGAATCTATATCTGCTATGGCGATGTCAAACCCGGCGTCCTTAAGGAGTTTCAGCCGCTGATTAAGGAAATCTTTTTTCACCGCGGCCAGAAGAACGCGCATCTTATTCTCCGGAAGGCTGTCTTGAAGGATATATCCGTCGATATTGACGTCGGCCAGGGGAAACGGGATATGCTTCTGGGCCTCGAATTTCAACGCCTGTTTCAATTCCGCGGCATTCATCTTCGGGAAATCCACATAGCGGATTATCGCTTGCTGGCCGGAGACCGATATATTCACCACCTTGACCCCGCAGGACTGGCAGACCTTTTTTAACGCATCCTCCGGTCCGATATTATTCTCCTCAAGGCCGTATGCGCACAACTGGACTTTAGCCCCGTCGGCCGAGAATTTAAGCTTGGCCATCTTCAGGGTAGAGACGCCCAGGTTCAAACCCACGGATAACTTATCCGCCTGAAAAACGTCCTTTAATTTAAGGATATCGGCGATATTCACTGTAATAAAGCCCCTCCAGGCAAAGTATGGATGTTGGTATCCGGCTCATCCCCGGAAACTGCCGGAGTGCTTTTCTTGGCAGGCTCAACCGTCTTTTTCACCGGCGTTACTTTGCGCGCATATCCAGCGGCAGCCCCGGAATTGGCGCTTTTGCGCTCATAGCGGGCGATAAAAATGTTGACCAAAAAAACCACCGCCATCAGAATGAAAGAGCCCAGCACCACTATCTCTATTTTTTTCTTATCCATATCAGCCTTCTTTCTGGCGCCATACGGTTTTCTTATACAAGGCGTCGGTTGGTTCTATAAAAGTAGTGAAGCTGGTCATATACGGAAAATAAGGCGGCGTGGTCCCGTTCTGCACGCGGGGGTCATAGACGAAATTCCGGCCGTAGCCGGAAAGCGCAGACCCTCCGGCGAATGTGCCGAACGGACCGTAATAATCGGTGATCACACCTCCCAACAAAATCGCCGTGCCCCTGGGAGAGCCGGACTGATAGTTATCCACGGTAAATATCCCGTGCTGGGCCATAATAATAGCGTGGATATTGACATTATCAGGCGCGGTAGTGCCGATGCTTACATTGCCTTCCCAGGAAATGATCCCCAGCATATTTTGATAGTCGTCGGCGTTCAGGGGGCTGGCGGTATAACTCTGGTAAGTGATATTATCCTTGATCACCACATTCCTGCGGCTGGCCACGGTCATCCGGGTAGCGCTCTGGACCACACCGGAAATCCCGGCGATATCGTCATCAACGTAAATAAGGATGCCTTCATCACCGGCGCCGTTGGGGATCCCGGGATAGGTGTTCGTGCCGTTGACCGGGTCGGCAAAGGTGGTCTGGTTATTGGCCAGGTCCACTGTTACCACGTAAGTATTTGAGTCGCGCACAATTGTATATTGCGGGTTATTGCCGGCGTCAACGCCAAGGGTGATCACCGGGTTATCGGAACTCGTCCCCAGGCTGCCGTTTACATATATGCCGCCGACGACATTATTGCTTGCGTCCAAAGGCACAAACACCCCGCTGCCCAGGTTTTGCCCGGCAGTCGCCTCATCTTCCAGGTCCTGCTGGTTAAGCGAAGATTCCAGATTGATAATGCTTTCCCCGCGATAAAAAGTTTCCCCCGCAGGCGTGGAGAACTGGGGCACGTCGATCTCCCCGTTGCAATAATCATCCAGATAAAGGATGTTGTGCCCGTCATTGTAAAAACGGGCGGTATTCTTATGCTGGGAGACTGCGTCGGTAAAAGAAGCCGACGGGTTGCTGGCGAAGCTAAAACGGTCATTGGTATGCACCGGGCCGCTGAAATTCGTATTGGATGTGAACCAAACCGTAGTACCGGTGCCGGTCGTATGATGGTTGGTGAACAAAGCGAACTTGGCGAAATTATCCCGGCGGACCACCAGGGTAAAATCATTGGGGGCCAGAACTACGGTCTTTTCCAGGGCAGGCGTATAACGGGTTATCCGGCCTTTTGACTCTATTTCATAGGTATAATAAAAATAAAATAGCTCGTTACTCAGATCCATCGAAGGCGCAGCCGCTGAGGTAATAGTGATCGTGGTCTGCTCGAAATCGCCATCCACGTCGGAATTAAGGATTACCGGGGTTATGGTCAAGGTAGCCTTATTCCCGGACACGGTAAATTGCGGCTCTCCCGAGGCATAAGCGTAATCCCGGATAAAGCCCAGAGAATTGGATGCATAAGCGTTCACAGTGGACGCGTTCTGGATGGCCTCAACTTTAAGGCGCAGATCAGTCCCTATTCTTTTACGCAGTTCAGCCATAGCCTGGTTAACCCCGGCCTCAGCCAGGTTCAGGGATTGTCCGGCTAATCTGTCGGTATCCGAGCTGCGTTTCTCCACGACTAAACTGCTCAAATAAACTCCGGCGAGCACGGAGACCACAGTCATCACCACCGCGGAGACCAAAAGCAATATCCCTTTTTTACCGCGCATTAAAACTCTCCTTCTTCCGGCTCGATCACTTCAGTATCGTTCGCCAGCGTTATATTCATATTGCGCAAAGCCACATCCGAAACAAGTTCGAACTCGTTATCTTCTTTGGTGACGACCTCAACCCTGACCACCGGGCAGGCCGCGTTAACCGCCGTGCAATTATAGGTCGAGCAATCCGGGCACGCCCCGCCGAAACGGATGGATTCGGTGGCGTTCGAAATAATCTCCTCCGGGTCGCTTCCGGACTTCCGGAGCAGTTTACGGACGTCGGTTGTGTCTATTTTGTACGTTATTTTTGTAAGGCCGGTTATGGTGCTGTCGGTCTCGTTATAAAAAACCGGCTGATAAAAATCTATCCGGGTATAATTCTCGGATATGGCCACCGGATATTCCGTGCCGCTTATATCCCAGTTCGGGTTGGACCGGCGCAGGTCGTTGACCACCCCGGAGATCACCCTGCGCGCCTCCTGCTGTTCGTTTAATTTATTCTGGCCCTTGCTCCAATACAGGTCCGCATTAGTCAACACCGCCAGCAAAGCCAGGAATAAAACCGAGAACAACGCCACGACCACCAGCACTTCGATCAGGGTAAACCCGCTGTTCTTTTCGGTCATTTTAATTCGTGAAATCGGTAAAAAGCGTCACTAATTCAGCCGGCGAATCCAGCCGGTCATTATCGTTCTGGTCTTCTGTGGAATCCAGCCCGCCGTTAAAATTCGCGTCCTCGCCGATCAACCTTTCGCGGGCGGTAAAAGAAAATATCAGCCTGGCCTCTTTCAGGTCCGGATACGAGGTGTTCGTTATCTCGATAACCCCCCGGGACCGGCTGGTATTGAACCCGCTTATATTGAACTGTGCCCCGTTAGCCGCCGTCAAGTTATCCCACCCGGCCGCCTTCAGCTTCTCCATCTCCATTTGCAGGCCGTTCGCCGCCAGGGTAAAGTCGCGCGACAAGTCGGTCAGGGTGAACAGATTTATATACGTGAGCAGCAGGCCCGACAGGCACATCGCCATTATTGTCGCCGCCAGTAATACCTCGATAAGCGTGAACCCGCTGTTAGCCGCGCGCTTGCGCATCTCACTCTCTCTTGTTGCATTCCTCCAGGGAGATCGTCCCTCCGGTGGTAATGATATAAGTGTTCCTGCCGGTCAAATTGCATCTCCAGGGTATGGCGGAATAAGTATAACCGCCGGGATCAAAACGGATAAAACTGTAATTATACCCCCTGGCATAGGAAAGCTTGACGTAAACTTTATCGATATACGGCGGATCCGCCTCCACCAAAGCTTCCAGGGATTTAGGGAACCCGCCTTTATGGTCGTTGGCGAAATTCTCCATAGCAGTGGAAACGAGTTTCAGCGTTTCCTGGGCATAGGCCTCGTTCTGGCTGATATTGAAGTTGATCAGCCGCTCTGTGGCAAAACGCAGGACCAGCGCGGTCAACGCCACAATGATCATTATGGTGACAAAACTGCGGCCTTTTTTATCGCTCATTATATTCATTCGCTTAAATAAATACCCGCACCTATGAATAGGTGCGGGTATTTACCTTACAATTCAACTTTCATCTTTATTCAATCGGAGTTGAGGCTGCTGTAGCTGTAGCGTTCGAGAACCGAATAACCCCCGATGTATCGACGAAGAAATACCGGTTTCCCGATGTGCCGACGCTCTGAGGATCAGCGGTCGCTTCGAAACCCGTGCTCGTTCCGGTCAGGGTGAAATTATACCCCTGCTTGCTCCCGCCGCCCAGGACTGAATCAATATAAGGCGGAGTAGCGGTACTGAGAACGGTCAGGTTTGTCGGATACGCTGTATTCGACGCCCTGTAAGTGTGCGCTGCCGTTGCGACTGTCTTTAACGCCGCGATAGCCGCGGATTCATTCGCCGCCAACTTAGCCCTCAAAAGGTTAGGTATGGCGATAGCTGCGAGCAACGCGATGATGGCTACAACGATCATAATTTCGACTAGAGTAAAGCCTTTACGTTTCATAGCTTGTTTCCTCCTTTCTAAGGTATGATTGCGTTTTCCTGCTGTTTCCTTAACCCCTTCAGCTCTAAACAGATAAAATAAAATCCACACATTTTCAGGGTTATCTTGACAGCGTTGCCACCTTTGTTCTTTTATATCACCTCCTTCCGGCTTTGTCAAGTAAAATCTGTTTAGTTGCAAGGGGTTATGATACAAATCCCAGCCGTTAAAACAAAAAAGCCTTGAGGCAAAACTCAAGGCTTATACATTGGTTTCACCCCTTTGGCAGCCAGGCTATGCGATCCCCATTATCAGGATCGTACCCTTTAGCTTTGCGTCCCAGGATTACTCCTGGTTTGCTAGTATCAGTAGGCTTTGATTAAATATAACACATGAAACCGGTTTTGTAAAGGGGACGGTTCCTCTTCTCCTAACCCGCTACTCCACAACAAATTACAACAAGGCATTTGTCAAATCAATAAGTTTATCGGTGACAGTCTCGCCGGTGATCATTTCGCGGTACTCACTTTGCCTGGACAAGCAATTATTTCCCAGTCCAAGATAAAACGGATCGTCATCAACAAGCATATCGCGAAAACCCATACTATAATATCGATAACTGGAATACGGATATGCCTCAGGAGTATCCACCATATTAGCGCGGACCGGATTTAACTCTATGTATTTGCCGCACTGGATAAAATACGCGTCATCATCGATCAATTTACTTTTAAAACGCCCCTGCCAAAGATGGCCGACATAGGTAAATTTTTTGCGGTAATGATAAAAATATCTCAGGTTCGCGCGTTTCATAAATTCGGAGAGGTCACTTTTATCCGTGATACCGACCAGAAAATGCACGTGATTAGGCATGAAACAATAATGAAAGATGCGCACTGATTCTTCATACTTCAATTTCAGCAGCAACCGGTAATAAATTTTGTAATCGCACGGCCGGAAAAACAATTTACGATGATTGTTTCCCCGGCTGATCACATGCAAAAAACCGACTTCCGGAAACGCACGCGCGCCCCTGGGCATTTTATCCTCCTCTTCTACATTAATAGACGAGAAATCGAGGAAAATCTAACATAAATTTTTTATTTGACAAATGGCTTGTTGTAACTTGAGGTGAGACAAACGGTAAGACAACGAGGAACCGTCCCCTATTGGGCGCCGGCTTTGGGCTTATTGTAGCTATGGTCGATGCTTATAGCGGTTTCAGGGAAGGCCTTGAGAGTAAAGACGAACCAGATAGAAGTCCCCTGGCCTCTTTCCTGGTTCCAGATAACATTCAGGTCCCAGCAATGCAGATCGCGGGTAATGCGGTATTCATGCTCATAAAAACCCCGGGTCAAAGTTGAGCCGCGGCTGAATTGATACCGGTGATACATCCCGACCTTCCATTTCGGGCTCAAACGCCAGTCAGTATTAAAGGTCAACTCGTCCCCGCCTTTGTGCTGATAACGCTGGCCGATGCTTACTGCCCGCTCCGGAGCGATGTTAAAAGTCCAATCATAGTTCGCATTGGAGAAACGATTATAGTTATCAGAATCCCTGGCGCCGGTATGGGTATAGGTGGCGTCGGAATCAAAGGTAACCCAGGAATAAGGCCGCAACTCCAGATTGAACACCGTATCACCTAAGCTGCTCCCCATTTCGCCGTGTGGCTTGTAATTATAAATGCTGTCGATCTTGAAATCCGCGAAATCCACGCTTTTTCCTTCGCGTTTGGTCTGAAATTTATTATCCAAGGATAAGGTCGCGGAATTGCTTCCGGCCAAGGTATCCACTGAATCGATCTGCTTTAACTTCGAGGCGGCGATTGTCGGCCGATGGTTATAGGCGTAGCCCACGCTGGGGGTAATGATATGCCTTATCCCGTTGATATCCATACCCAGTAAATCCGAATTTATGTCAAACAAACGGTAGAACTTGGTGCTCAAGTCAACCCCGGTCATAAACATAGTCCGCGGAGAATCCGCCAGAGCCCCGTTGTTAACATCCTTATCGTAAACGGTATTGCGCAAGCCCACGAACGGCGAGGCGTTGATAAAAGCCAGCCGCATCGGCATGATCACTTTATTGGTGGTATCCAAACGGAGCATATTGATATCATTTGCCGCATCCGACGGAACAGCGTACTTGTAATTATAATTCCCCGCTGA
>JALOCB010000039.1 GCA_023227985.1 Candidatus Omnitrophota bacterium
CAGAAAAAACAGCTGGGCACGGCTGACGCGGTAAAACAGGCGCTTCCGTCGTTAAAAGGCAGGCATGACGCGGTGGTCATCCTTTACGGCGACACCCCCTTATTGAAAAAGGAGACCATCGCCAAGTTGATCGAGCGGCATATCGAGGCCAAGGCCGGAGCGACCATTCTTACCGCCAAGATCGAAAAGCCTTTCGGTTACGGAAGGATATTGCGCGACCAGTATTCCATGGTCTGCGGCATAGCCGAGGAAAAAGACGCGGATGATTTTCAGAAAGAGATAAAAGAGATCAACACCGGGATCATTTGTTTTAACCAGGAAAAGCTCAAAGAATGCCTGAAGCTGGTCAAGCCGAACAATAAAAAGAGAGAGTATTATCTGACCGATTGCATCCGCTTGCTTTCCTCTAAAGGGGAATTGGTCGAATCCTTCCTGCTCGAGGATATAAACGAGTCTTTAGGGGTTAATTCCCGGGTGGAGTTGGCTCAGGCCAACGCTATTATGCGCAAAACCATAAATGAGGAGTTCATGAGGTCCGGGGTAACAATAGTTGACCCGGATAATGTTTACATAAGTTTCGGGGCAAAAATAGGCCGGGATAGCGTAATTTATCCCTTTACAGTTATTGAAAAGGATGTTAAAATCGGTAATCAATGTTCGGTAGGGCCTTTCTGTCGTTTAAGGCCAGGAACCCGTCTGGAAAATAATGTCTCGGTTGGCAATTTTATCGAGATTTCCCGTTCTCGGCTGGCCTCAAAAACCCGCGCAAAACATTTCGGTTTTATAGGCGATACCCGCATCGGAAGCCATGCCAATATCGGCGCAGGCGCGGTGACCGCGAATTATGACGGCAAGAATAAAAATATAACGGTAATAGGGGACAACGCCTTTATCGGCTGCGATACTGTGCTGGTCGCTCCGGTCAGGATCGGCAAGCGCGCCAAAACAGGCGCAGGCAGCGTGGTGACCCGGGGCAGGAACGTTTTGGATAATTCGGTTGTGGTCGGAATACCGGCCAAACCGTTAGAAAAATAAAGGGGTAGACTGTGGATAAATTACGCGTGTTTTCGGGTAACGCCCATAAGGAACTGTCGGAGGACATCTGTAAATCTTTGAAGGTCAGGCTGTCCGACGCAATGGTCGCTAAGTTCAGCGAGGGAGAGATCAGGGTAAAGATCAATGAGAATGTCCGCGGCACCGATGTCTTCGTGGTCCAGCCGACATGCCCGCCTCCCAATGACACGTTGATGGAATTGTTGATCATGATCGACGCTTTAAAAAGGGCGTCTGCCAAGCGCATCACCGCGGTAGTCCCGTTCTTTGGTTATGCCCGGCAGGACCGCAAGGACCAGCCCAGGGTTCCGATCACCGCGAAGCTGGTGGCGAATTTGCTGACGATAAGCGGGGCGAACCGCGTGTTGACTATGGACCTGCACGCCGGCCAGATCCAGGGGTTTTTCGATATCCCTGTGGATCATCTCTTCGCCATAAACGTATTCATAGATTATTTTTTGCAGAATGACCCGAAAGACCTTGTCCTGGTTTCTCCGGACGTGGGCAGCATCAAGATGGCCAGGTCTTACGCTAAAAGATTATCCGCGGGGCTCGCTATAATCGATAAGAGGCGCGATTCCCCGGAAAAGACCGAGGTTATGCATATACTCGGCGAGGTTGAAGGCAAGAACGCGATCATCGTCGACGATCTGATCGCTACCGGCAGTTCGCTGATAGAGGCGGTGGCTGCGCTGAAGAAGGCGAAATGCAAGACTATACGGGCCGCCATCACCCACGGGGTGCTGTCAGGGCCGGCGATACAAAGGATCGACGCCTGCAAGGACCTTAAGGAACTGGTGATCAGCAACAGTATACCTTTGACTGAAGAGCGCAGGCACGAGCGGGTCAAAGTGCTGTCGGTCGCGCCTCTGTTAGCCGAGGCTATAAAGCGGATACATGTGGAAGAATCAGTGAGTTCGTTATTTGACTAAAGATCAATATTGAAAGGAAAAAAGAGAAATGGAAGAGTTATTATTAGGGGCGGAAAAAAGAATAGAGATCGGCAAGAGCAAGGTTAAGGATTTGAGGGGTAAAGGGTTTATCCCGGGGGTGGTTTATTCCGAAGGCAAAGAGGCTATGGCGTTAAAGATGTCCCGGCATGAGCTCCTTCAGCTTATCCACCATCACCGCATCGAGAACGTTGTCCTTAACCTCAAGATCAAGGATGACGCGAAAAAAGGCTCCAGGTCGTGCATGATCAAAGAGGTGCAGCATGATCCGGTAAGCGGCGACATAATCCACATCGATTTTAACGAAATATCCCTGACCAAGGCGATCAAGGTCAATGTGCCTATAGTCACTAAAGGCGAATCTGTGGGCGTCAAGAACGAAGGCGGCGCTCTGGAGCACATACTCTGGGAGATCGAGGTGGAGTGCCTTCCTACGGATATCCCCAAGAATATCGAGGTTGATATCAGCGCCTTGAAGATCGGCGATTCCATACATATCAAAGATATCGCTTTTCCGGATAAGGTTAAAGTCTTCTCCGACGCGGACGCGGTGGTCCTTTCGGTGGCCGCTCCGATGAAGGAAGAAGCCGCGCCGGTTGAAGGCGAAGAGAAGCTTGAGCCGGAAGTCATCAAAGAGAAGAAACCCGAAGCTGAAGCTGAAACCGAAGAGAAGAAGTAGGCCTTTGATGAAGTTAATTGTCGGGCTGGGTAATCCGGGCAGAAATTATCTCGGGACCAGGCATAACATCGGTTCTCTGGCGGTAAGGTCTCTTGCCCGGGAATCCGCTCTTTCTCTGAAAAAAGGGTTTTTATCTTCTTCGGAATCGGCCAAGGCCAGGATCGAGGATGAGGATGTGATCCTGGCAGTGCCCCGGGTTTATATGAATTTGTCGGGCGAGGCGGTGCGCCAGTTGGTCAAAAAACACCGGATAGCTTTGGAAGATCTGCTGGTGGTCCATGATGAACTGGACCTGGATCTGGGAAGGGTGAAGCTTAAATCCGGAGGCTCCGCCGCAGGGCACAACGGCCTTAAGTCCATAATCGGTTCTTTGAAGGATGATGGATTTTCCCGTTTGCGCATAGGCATCGCCCGGCCGCGGCACAATAACGCGGATATGGCTGATTATGTCCTTTCCTGTTTTGCCAGGAAAGACAAAGGATTGGTTGAACAGTCGGTCCTGGATTCAATCGTTATAATGAGGTTATGGGTAAAAGACGGTATTTCAAAAACTATGAATGCGGTTAACAGGTGAGGTCAAGAAATGGTCAAGTATGAAGCGATGTTTATTGTTAAACCGGATCTGGGCGAAATAGAGACTAAGAACGTATACACCCAGATAGCCGATGTGATAACCAAGAACAGCGGGGTTATCTCCAACGCAGCGGTATGGTCGGAAAAGAGAAAAATGACCTTTACGATCAAGAAACAGCAGGACGGGATATATTACCTGGTCAATTTTACCCTGCCGGGCGACGCGATCACCAAGATCAAGTATGCGTTCAAGCTAAACGATAATATCTTGAGGGTCCTGATAACAAACGTCGAGTAAGATAAAAGAGAGGTATTGTTATGGCGAGTTTAAATAAGGTATTACTTATGGGTAACCTGACCCGCGATCCTGAACTGCGGTATACCCCGCAGGGCACGGCAGTGGTCAATCTGCGCATGGCGGTCAACCGCCGGTATAAGAATAAGAGCCAGGAATTGAAGGACGAGGTGTGTTTTATCACCGCGGTAGTCTGGAACAAGATGGCCGAGACCTGCAACCAGTACCTGCATAAAGGAAGCCCGGTATACGTCGAGGGCAGGCTGCAGTCAAGGTCGTGGGAGGATCAGGCAACGGGTAAGACCCGCAGCGTGATCGAGGTGAGAGCGGAGAGAGTGCAATTCTTAGGCCAGGCGCCTAAAGGCGCGGCTGAAAATAATGTCGAAGGACCTTCCATAGAGCCTAATACCGAAACGGCTTGGCTGGAAGAAAGCGAGGAGAGGCCAGATGAGAATCAATAAGACAAGGACCAAGAGGGTCGATAAGAAGAAGAATATGTTCATGCCCATGCGCAGGAAGGTGTGCCGTTTCTGCGCGGACAAGATAAAAGCCATAGATTACAAGGACCTGAAGACCCTTGAATCTTTTGTCAAGGAGCGCGGCAGGATCGTTTCCCGGCGTTCTTCGGGCAACTGCGCCAAGCACCAGAGGGAATTGACCAGGGCTGTAAAACAGGCAAGGTTCATCGCGCTTGTTCCTTATGTACGTATCTAATGAATAACGGAGCGTAAAATGGAAGTTATATTAAAGCAGGACGTAGCAGGCGTGGGCAAGGCCGGGGCCGTGCTCAAGGTGCGGGACGGTTTCGCCCAGAATTTCCTTCTTCCCAAGAAACTGGCTGTCGCGGTCACCAGCGGCAACGTGAAGATGCTGGAGCAGGAAAAACAGCGCAGGCTTTTGAAGGAAGAGAAGGAAAAGGTCGCGGCTGAAGAGCTCAAGAACAAACTGGCCGGAATGTCGATCACCCTGCCGGTATTGACCCAGGAGAAAGAAAAGCTCTACGGCAGCATCACCGTCGTGGAGATCCAGAAAGCCCTGGCTGACGAAGGATGCGTTATCGACAAGGAGGCCTTTGTCATGGAAGAGCCGATAAAGGCCCTGGGTATATACCAGATCCCGGTAAAGCTTCATTCGGAGGTCACCGGCCAGATAAAGGTCTGGATCGTTAAAAAATAAACGCTATGCCTGAGATGAACAAAGACCTGATCCCGCCGCAGAACCTGGAAGCAGAGATGGCGGTCCTGGGATCGATGCTGATAGATGATAACGCCATCGGCGTGGCCATCGAGTCTGTCGACCGCAATTCTTTTTATAAGGATTCCCACCGTAAGATCTTCGACGTAATTTTATCCCTTTATAACAACAGCAAGGCAGTGGACCTGATCACCATCACCGATGAATTAAAGCGCCTCGGCCAGCTCGAAGATATCGGGGGGGTCAGCGCTCTTACGGAGATGGCTAATTCCGTTCCCACGTCCGCCAACATAAACCATTACGCGGCTATTGTCAAAGAAAAAGGCACCCTGCGCGCCCTGATCAACAGCAGCAAGAAGATCGAGCATCTTTGTTATGAGAGCGAAGGCAATATCGGCCAGGTTGTTGACGAGGCGGAGAAGCTTATCTTTGCGGTCAGCGATAACCGCAACCGCGGAAGCTTTATCCCTTTAAAGAACATTATCCAGGACAGCATCGAGACCATAGACCGGCTTTATCAGAATAAGGCCCATGTCACCGGCATTCCTACAGGGTTCGTTGATTTTGACATAAAGACCGCCGGGCTGCAGCCTTCCGACCTGGTGATCGTCGCCGGCCGGCCTTCAATGGGCAAAAGCGCCCTGGCTTTGGGGATCGCCGAATACGCCGCGGTCACGGCCAAGGTCCCGGTGGCTCTGTTCAGCCTGGAAATGTCCAAGGAACAGCTGGTTCAGAGGATGCTTTGCTCCCACGCCAGGGTGGACGCTAACAAGGTGCGCACGGGTTATCTGGCGGCTTCGGACTGGCCGAGGCTTACTACCGCCGCCAGCAAGCTTTCCGAGGCGCCGATATTTATAGACGATACAGCCGCTATTTCAGTTATGGAATTGCGGGCAAAGGTCCGCCGGCTCAAAGCCAATAACGATATTAAACTGGTCATCGTCGACTACCTGCAGCTGATGCGCGGTTCGGGTTTTACCGAAAGCCGGCAGCAGGAGATTTCGGATATCTCGCGGTCGCTCAAGGCCCTGGCCAGGGAGCTTAACCTGACGATCATCGGCATCAGTCAGCTTTCCCGCTCGGTCGAGAGCCGAGATGGCCACCGGCCGCAGTTGTCCGATTTGCGCGAATCCGGAGCCATCGAGCAGGACGCCGACGTGGTAGTGCTGATCATGCGCGAGGAATATTACAATCCCACTCCTGAGAATGAAGGCATAGCCGAGATCATTATCGCCAAACAGCGTAACGGCCCTGTAGGGTCATTCAAGGTCACGTTCCTCAAAGAATATACCCGTTTCGAGAATATCGCCCGGGCAGAGTAGCATCTGCGCCAAAAGAGGAGGTGGGTATGGATAAAAGATCCTTTACCTTGTTGGAGATCATGATATCGATGGTGGTTATGGGGATATTGGTCACCCTGGGGTTTCCTATCTATCAGGGGTTTATCGAGAATTCTAAAAGCAAGGTCTGCGAAACCAATCTAAAGGCTTTAAAGAGCGCCATGGATATTTACGCCATGGAATATGACACTATGCCCGGAAGTTTGAGCGAACTTCCGCCGAAATATATCGGCAAGGCCTATGCCCGGTTGATGCTGCAAAAAAGCGCCTGGAAGATAAAATTGGCCTATTTTATGGTGGAACAGGAGAAGAAGGGCTTTGTTTACGCCGATACATTCATAAACCGGTTGACAAAAGGGAATATTAACCTGGTTACCTGCCCCAAAGACAAGACCCCTCCTGCTGAAGGCGGAGTTTCCTACGGCTTTAATTCCCAACTGTCTAATATGTCTTCCAAGGATTACCGGAAGCTCTCCTCGAGTTTTTCTTTGATCGCTGATTCCGACCAGCCTACTTTTGTCAGCGAAGATAACTATGCTTACCGGCACCAGACTTTCGGCGTATTGACTTCCGAAGGTTATGCCCAGGAAGTAGTGAAGGGTTCAGCCAATCTTTCACCGGCTGCGACCGGCGGCACCGCAACCGATCAACCCGCCAAGTACAGCTGGGTAAAACGCAAGTTCAAGAGATGGCGTTAGCTATTGAAAAACTATAGCCAAAACAAGAAATTTCTGCTCATAGGGGTTTTGTCTTTTCTGGCTGTGACTTTGCTGCCGTATTTTGTTTCATTCTACAGCCAGATCGATACCGGCCTTTCCCGCGGTTATTCCCGCTTTTACGGTATCGGCGGCGCCATCAACGATCTGGCCCGCTGGTATGCGCATTTTCTTAATCTAAACTCCGCCAAACCTTTCAATATCGTCGGCATAACCGCTGATGAGTATTCCAGCAAGATGCTCGGTCAGCGCTGGCCGTTCAAGAGGTCCGCCTACGCCGGGCTCATCCGCATCCTGGACAAAGAAGGCGCGCGGGTGATAGGCTTTGATCTGATATTCTCCGGCGATTCCACCGATAAACAGGACGACCTGGAGCTGAGCATCGCGATGAAAGAGTCTTCCTGCCGCGTGGTCCTGGCCAACGCGATCAATTACCAGAACGGGACATTGATCAGCCTGCAGGATGATATACGCGCTGCCGCCTTTGCCGAAGGTTTCATAAATACGCCGACTGATCCGGATGAGGTCATTCGCAGGATCCGCGATGAATTCGCATATAACGACAGGGAAAAATATTATTCCTTATCCGTTCAGGTGGCTTCGGCATACCTGGATAAACCTGCCGGAGAGATCGTTTCCGGAATCCCCCATGTGAAATTAGGGGAGTATTTGATCAATTATCTTTTTGTCCCGGGCGACAGGAACAGGGCAGGCCGGGATATCGTAAAGACAGTGAATCTCTACCGGGTCCTTGACCCCGAGGAGTTATTAAAGCTCAAGAAAGAATACGGCGACAATTTCCTTAAAGGCAGCCTGGTCTTTGTTTACCCGGCAGGGGATATGGCCGGCGATATCAAATTGACACCTTTCGGCAAGCTCCCCGGCGGGATCACGCACATCAACGGCACGGCCAATATAATCACCGGCAGGTTCCTGAAGGCTAATGACCTTATAAGTTTTTTTCTGCTGTTTTTTTGCTTTGCCGCTGTTTTTTATATCCTGTCGCGCAGCAGTTT
Organism: Candidatus Omnitrophota bacterium; assembly: GCA_023227985.1. Lineage (NCBI taxonomy): Bacteria > Pseudomonadati > Candidatus Omnitrophota > Candidatus Omnitrophota bacterium. The sequence goes on from JALOCB010000039.1 coordinate 7,817, forward strand.
TCTCGCCGGGCTCCTGTTGACACTGGGCGTGATAATGGCGGGATTATGGCTGGCGGTGGCTTTGATAATGCGCGGGGTATTTTTCGACCTGTCCAGGCCGGTGATCTTCTGCACGGTATTTTTTGCCGCGGGCTCCCTCTACAAGTATCTTTATTTCTTCTCCCAGTTGTTGAAAATAAAATCAAAAGCGACCATGGACCCGCTGCGGGGGATATTTACCCTCAGGTATTTTTATTATCAGCTGGAGCTGGAATCGAAGAGGATGTACTTTAACCGGGCTCTTTACCTGGTATTCGTGCGCATGGGGTCTTTCCGCCCTGAGACAGAGGGCATGAGTTTGCCTGAGTTGAAAGGCCTTTGGCAGTCGATCCTTCCGGTGATCAGCGTTAAAGACAGTTTTTGGTCAACTTATTCTGCCGAGGAATTGGTCGCCGGGATATACTGCCCGGCTTCCCGGATAGGAGCGATCGTTAAGGGCATCAGCAACGGCCTGGAGTTCGTCCTTAAAGAAAAACAGGTAAATGCCGCTGTTCAGGCAGGTTTTGTGAAATACAAAAGGGATTATCCGGTAAAAGAACTGCTTTTTGCGGCTTTCAAGGATATCGGCGCCAAGCCCGGAGAGCCTCGGATATTCAGCGAGCATGAGCTTGCCGGGATGTTCCGCTCCCAGGTATCGCAGTTTAGCGAAGGCGATAAGATCCTGGACAGCCTCGATCAGGACATTGAGGAGAAGAACCGCGAATTGCTCGGCCTTGTCGAAAAACTGAGCAAAGAGCACGCCCGGGCCAAGGAAATATTCTTCCAGGTGATCACCTCGCTGGTCAACGCCCTGGAGGCCAGGGATCCGTATACGATGGGCCATTCCCAGCGGGTTTGCAACTACGCGTTGAGGCTGGCGGACAGGTTGGGCTGGGACAAGGAAGAAAAAGAAAAATTGCGCAAGGCGGCCTTGCTCCACGACCTGGGCAAGATCGGCATACCCGACAGCATCCTGCATAAACCGGGCGGGCTTACAGACGAGGAATTCGATTTTATCAAGAAGCACGAGGTTATAGCGGTAAAGATACTCGAGCCGATAAAGGATGTGGCCGATATCCTGGACTGGATCCTTTATCATCACGAGCGATGGGACGGGAAAGGCTATCCTCACGGGCTGGGCGGCAACGCCATTCCTTTAGCCAGCCAGGTCATCTCCATAGCCGATGTCTTTGACGCCCTTACCACCGGCAGGGATTATAAACAGGCGTTGTCCTACGAGGAATCGATGAGCGAGATAGTCAGGGGCAAGGGCAGCCAATTCAAGCCGGAACTGGTGGATGTGTTCGTCGAGGAGATCAAAGCGGCCCAGTCCTAAAAATACTTTGCTTTTTACTTCCGGTAATGATATACTAAATAAAATTTATATACATAAAAAAGGCGAAAAAATGCTAAAAAAAATCCTGCTGGTGATTGCGTTGGTATTAGCTGTGAACCTGCCCTTGTTCGCCCAGGAAGAGGCCAATAAAGGCAAGAATGTTACCGCGATAGAGGTCGTCGGCAATAAGTCCATAAGCACCAATACGATAGCGTCTAAGCTAAAAACGCGCATCGGCAGCCCGTTCCAGGACACGGTTATCAGCGATGACCTGAAACGTCTTTATCTTCTGGGTTTTTTCAGCGATATAAAGGTCGATACCCAGGATCATAAAGACGGGCTGAAAGTGGTCATTACCGTCGTCGAGAGGCCGATCATCGAGGCTATCTCTTTCAGCGGCAACCGCCGGGCGGTTCGAGACGATAAATTAAAGGATACCTTGAAGTCCAAAGAGACCCAGTACCTGGATTATCCGACATTGTCCGATGATATCGCGGCCTTGAAAAAACTTTACGAGAAAAGGGGATACAGCCGCCTGGCGGCGGATTACGCGGTTGATATCGACGAACAGGCGAACAAGGCAAGGATAAATTTCCATATCGAGGAAGGCCTGCGCCAGAGAATAAGGCGCATATACGTGGAAGGCAATATTAATTTCTCCGATGCCCGGATCCTCAAGATCATCAAGACCAAAAGGGCGTGGTTTTTCGGTTCCGGGGTGTTGAAAGACGATGTTTTTACCGAGGATATCGAGAGGATCAAAACGTTCTACCATAAGGCGGGTTTCATCGATGTTGCCGTTGATTCGGAAACCATGCTTGATCCGAACGGAAAGTTCATTTACATCACCCTGAAGATCCAGGAAGGCAGGAAATACCTGGTGGGGAGCATATTTGTCCAGGGCAATAAGGACATAACCGAGAAGGATATTCTGGCAGCGATAAAAGCCTGCGCGCCCGGTAAGGTTTTTAGCTACGAGGCTTTGAAAGAGGATATCTCCGCCATACAGGGGCTGTATTTTGACAGAGGCTATATTTCCGCGCGGGTCCAGGAAACCACTTCGATGAACGCCTCTACCGATCGAGTGGATATTGTCCTGAACATTACCGAGAACGATATCGCCTACGTGGATAAGATCAAGATCCGGGGCAATGTGAAAACCAAAGACGTGGTTATCCGCAGGGAAATGAGGATCAAGCCCGGCGACAGGTTCGACGGCGAAAAGCTCAAGAGAAGCAAGGAGAGGCTGCAGAACCTGGGATTCTTCGAGGATGTGAGTTATGACACCGAGGATACCGCTGAGCCGAACAAGAAAGACCTGGTCGTAGACGTTAAAGAGTCCAAGACGGGGGCGTTCAGCTTCGGCGGCGGCTACAGCACCGTGGACCAGCTGGTGGGTTTCTTCGAGATAGAGCAGAAGAATTTCGATTGGCAGAACTTTCCTTATTTTACCGGCGACGGCCAGGACCTGCGGATCAGGACTTCCTTCGGCTCGCTTTCGCAGGGCTTGGACCTGAGCTTTACCGAGCCGTGGCTTTTTGATTATCCGATCTCTTTCGGCTTTGATCTGTATAAGCACAGCCGCCAGAGGGAATCCGATGTCGGTTACGGTTACGACGAGGATGTCACCGGGGGGGATATCCGCCTGGGTTACGAGCTTTCGGAATACGTTAAAGAGAACCTTACTTACCGTTATGATAATATAAAGATCTCGGATGTCGACGACGACTCTTCAGACGATCTCAAATCCGAGGCGGGG
>JALOCB010000040.1 GCA_023227985.1 Candidatus Omnitrophota bacterium
ATCCCCTGCAACGCGGCAGGTATTCGGGAGCAGGCAGCGCTCAAAGGAGGATAATTATAATGGGCGAAAAAAGTTTATCGAATGGTCCGGCTAATAATACGATCAGGGATTGGCCTGTTAATGAGCGCCCCCGTGAAAAATTATTCAGGCACGGAGAAGCTGCGTTGTGTGATTCGGAACTGCTGGCGATCATCCTGCGCACAGGTTCAAAGGGCGAAAGCGCCATTGATCTGGCCCGCGGGATCATTGCGAAATTCAAGACTTTCCGCAATATGAGCCATACGGATATCCGTGATTGGAAAAGGTTCAAGGGGCTGGGCCCGGCGAAGCTGGCGCAGATAAAAGCATCTTTAGAGATCGGCAAAAGGATGGTCGAGGAGAAAATAAAAGATACCCGGAATAAGATAAGTTCTTCCCGGGAAGTATTTGAGATTGTTATGCCCAGGTTGCGCGACCTTAAAAAGGAAGTTTTTAAGGTCGTGTTTTTGAACCCTCAGAACCGGATAATCGATATAGCGGACCTGGAAGAAGGGACCGTGGATCAGGCATATCCTATAAAAAGGGAGATTTTTCACTATGCGCTCCAGAGTTTTGCCGCGTCGATCATTTGCGTGCATAACCATCCTTCGGGAGAGTGCCAGCCGAGTGAAGAAGATATCGCGTTTACCCGTGATCTGGTGACTTGCGGGAATACCCTGCAAGTCCAGGTCCTGGATCATTTGATCATAGGCAGCGGCGGGTATTTCAGCTTTAAGGATGAAAAACTGATCGATTGATCCGGCCGCTCGCTTTTACAGTAGCTCCCGGTTGTCCGGGTATGCCTTAATTTTTGACTTTGGTTTCTTATTCCGCGGCAGTATAATGAGCCATATGGATAAAGGGCTTGTTTATTCTACTGATAAAGGAAAGATCTGTCCGGAGTGCGGCCAGCCTGCCGGCGGGTGCGTATGCCGCATTAGGGGTAAAACAACTGTCTCTAAGACCGACGGGGTTATCCGGATCAGGTATGAGACTAAAGGCCGTAAAGGCAAAGGGGTGACCGTGATTTCCGGGCTGCCTTTAAACCATGCCGGCCTCGAAGAATTGGCCAGAGGGCTGAAACAGCGTTTCGGCGCCGGCGGGTCAGTGTGCGGTTATAGCATAGAATTGCAAGGAGACCATTGCGATCAGGTGGAGCAGGAATTACATAAGTCCGGATATAAAGTGCGATAGGCCGGGGCATGGATGTTTGGATGGAAAGTGATGGCCGTTTATTCAACCCCGGGGCTTAATTATGGCTTGGGTTTTTTATTTGACAGCGGTATAATAAATCTCAGGATAACCCGGTAAATAAGGAGGGTTGAATGAAAAAAATTATTTTTCTGTCATTCGTAATGGTTTTGTCGATTGTTTCATTTGCCTACCCGCACAGCCCCTATGGTATTACAATAGCGGTAAACGCGCAAACCGTGAATATCAAGGTGTACCACCCTGTATCCGAGCCGGCTTCGCATTATATAAAGAAAGTAGTCGTAAGAGTGAACGGCGCAGAGGTGAAAACGGATGAATTTATATCCCAGACAGGCAATTATCAGAGTCTGGAACTCGAGATACCCGGCCTTAAAAAAGGCGATTCCCTTGTCATAACCGCTTATTGCAGCCGTTATGGCGAGCTTACCAAGGATACGAAAGTAGAATAAAGAATCCTGATTGAGGGAGAAAGGATGATTATGGGCGCCGAAAACAGATTTTTCGCCAGGTTCCTTGTCGCCGGTACGATACTTGTGCAGATAAGGCTGCAGGGGGGGGTTAAGACGATCAAAGGCGAACTGCTGGACTTAAGTTTTAAGGGCGGCGGGTTTTGCAGTAAAGAACAGCTTAAAAAAGAAGACAACATTATATTCCTGCTTTTGAATAATGAACTGGGCGTGCGTCTGCGGGGCGAAGCCAAGATAGTTTCCGTGCAAAAGATCCTGAGAAAAGGAACTGAACTTTTCCGGTACGGGATGGAATTCAGAAAATTGGATAGCGAGGCCCTGCAGGATATTGTGCTCAACCTGCAGAAAGATATTAAGCGCGGTTCCGGCGGCCCGGGAGTAAAATGAGTTTTATGTTAGGCCGGACATATACCCGCCAGGAGATCCGCGATCTGGCGGGAGGCGGATCTGTGCAGGATTATCTGCCTAATGAGAACGGCAAAGTCCTTTACGCGTGCCTTAGCCAGAAGTACGGGCCGGGTATCCCCAAGGTGGTTTTGGTAGGCCAGGGCCCGGGAGTGCAGCAGCAGGCGGAGATCTTTTGGCAACAGAAGAGCGCGGTGCCGGTGTTTTTTAAAAAGGCGGCCAACCTCTGGGAATACGCCGGTAATTTCCGGCCGGTCAATTCCACGGATGATCCGGACAGTATCGCCGAATTTGCGGAATCATCCGGCCGGATGATTCTGACCAGGATAATTTTTCTGGAGGAAGATAAATAACCGCAAGGCGTTAAGCGCGCATATAACCACCAGGAGGAGGCATGCCTGAGAACAGATTGTTCACTCGCTTCATCGTAGAAGGAGAGGTTCTTGTCCATCCTCACGGCCAGGGGGCAGAGCTGGTCAAGACCGAATTAGTGGATATCAGCTTTAAAGGGGCGGGCGTGTATTCTCCCAAGATGATCGAATTGAATACGCCGGTGAAGTTCATTGTGAGCGGAAAATTATTCAAAAATACCATAAGAGGCGAAGGCAGGATCAAATACGCCCATCCCTGGAAACGCAACGGCCGGGATGTTTTCCGGATAGGCATAGAGTTCGTTGATGTGGACAGCGATCTGGTGATGGACAGGCTGAAGTTCCTGCGGGAGTCATTGCCTAAAAACCAGATGTATTAAAGGCGAAAAATAGTGGTTGACAAGTAGCCGGTTTGTGTTATACTTCCTTCTGTAGTAGATAAAGATTAGAAGTTGGGAAGCCGAAGCGGTTAACTAAGTCTAGCCTTTCGGCTTTTTTTGTTTCTTGCCATTGTTTGACCGCTGGAAATCGGAAGAGGTCAAGATGGACGCGATTTCTATCGGTGGTTTACTATAAATCTAGAGAAAAGGAGGTAACAGACAATGGCAATGGTAAAAGGAAAAGTAAAGTGGTTTTCAGACCAGAAGGGTTATGGTTTCATCACACCTGAATCCGGTAATGATGTATTTGTACATCACAGCGTGATCCAGGGCGAGGGATACAAATCTCTTGCTGAGGGCCAGGAAGTTGAGTTAGAAATAACTCAGGGACCCAAAGGTGAACAGGCTTCAAAGGTTGTGAAGTTATAATCTTCGCAATATCAGCGGCCCGATACTAACGTGTCGGGCCGTTTTTTTTATTTGAGGCGCCTTAGCGCCTGATCGATGCGTAAATGGTTCCGGATGGTTTTGAGACTAGACCGGGTTTTGCAACCTGTTTATTGCGATATGGTTGGAAGGCCCGGTCTTGCGTTTTTTTGCTTGACATGTTAAGTATGATATGTTATATTCTTCATGTAAAGCATACAAAACATACTTCAAGCAGGAGAGGTATATGAAAAAACTTCCACCGGTGCCTAAGGTATACGGCACAGTAACAGTCGGCGAGCGCGGCCAGGTCTCCATCCCGGCAAAACTGCGCCAGGAATACGGCCTTGCCCCGGGCGACAAACTGCTGGTGATCGGCGGTAACGGAGGCCCTATAGGATTCGTCCCTGTCGCCGATTTTAAGGGTTTTCTGGCACAGCATGAGCGGCTTCTGGCCCAGATAAAGAAGAGCATACATGATTAAGAGCAAAACAGTTATTCTTGTAACCTTGTTGTTCTTTGCTGCCGGCGTTCCATCTGCCCGGGCTGAAGAGGTATTGACCTGGGAAGATTGTATAAAGGAAGCGGCCCGCAACCATCCTGACCTGATAGCCGCGAGCGAGGCGGTAAAAGAGACCGAGGCGGCTAAAAAGATATCGGCCAGCGGGGAATACCCTCAGGTTGACGCCGCTGTCAGCGGTTCAACATCCAAGACAGCGGGAAAGAGTTCGGTTGACAGTTACTCCACATCGTTGACCGGGACCCAGCTGGTTTTTGACGGCAAGAAAACGATCAACGATGTTAAAGCCGCGGGAGAGAACATCCAGGCGGCAAAATACAGTTTCCGCTATACATCTTCCGGAGTCCGCCAGGCGCTCAGGACCGCGTTTGTGAATCTGCTTAAGGCCCAGGAGATGATCCGCATCACCCAAGAGATATATGAAATACGCAGGGGCAACCTGGAGTTGATCACTTTGCGTTACGAATCAGGTTTGGAGCATAAAGGCGCGCTGTTGACCGCCGAAGCGAACCTGGCGCAGGCGCAATACAATATCAATGCCGCTGTGTATGACCTTCAGGTCTGCCGCCGGAACCTGATCAAGGAACTCGGCAGGGATAAATGGGCGGAGTTGAAGGTCAACGCTGATTTTACTGTGAAGTCTACTGCCCTGGAGCAGGTTGACCTGGAGGCTCTGGCTGAAAGAAATCCTCAGGTCCTTAAGCTGGTCGCGCAAAAGAACGCCGCTGAATTCAATCTGCGTTCCGTTTACGGAAATTACGCGCCGTCTGTTTCGGTTAACGCCAGTGCCGGCAAGTCCGGGACGACGTTCCTGCCGCAGACGACGGCAAAAAGCGTAGGGTTTTCTTTAAGCATGCCGATATTTGAGGGCGGGCTGAGGGCCGCGCAGGTGGCCCAGGCAGAGGCTTCGTTAAACCAGATCAAAGAGAATATTCGCAGCGCCCAGGATAGCGTCATCGCCACCCTGGAACAGTACCGCGCGTCTTTACTCGAGGCGATCGATAACGTGGAAGTGCAGAAAAAATCCCTGCTGGCCACGGAAGAGCGTTCAAAAATATCCGAGGCGCAGTATTCCATAGGGACAATTACATTCGATAGCTGGACTATCATTGAAGATAACCTGGTTAGCGCCAAAAGATCTTATTTAAACGCTCAGGCTGAGGCATTGCTGGCTGAGGCGAATTGGATCATGGCGAAAGGAGAGACGCTGGAATATGAATAATAAAAAGAAATTCTTTATATGGTTGATTCTTATCGCGGCGATCGCCGCAGGCGCAGTGCTCTTTGCGCGGCCCAGGAATAGCGCGACCGAGGTTCTAAAGGAAATAAGCCCGCATACCGGTTCGATCCAGACCCTGGTATCCACTACCGGCGATGTCCTGCCTAAGAACCGCCTGGAGATAATCCCGCCGGTGGCCGGAAGGATCGAGAGCATCCTGGTTAAGGAAGGGGACAAGGTCAAGAAAGGCCAGACCCTGGGTTGGATGAGCTCCACGGAACGCGCCGCTTTGCTTGACGCGGCTCAGGGCCAGGGCGAGGAAAAAGTCAAATACTGGCAGGAGGTTTATAAACCTATTGCTTTGGTCGCGTCTATCGACGGGGAGATCATCGTCGCTACGGTCCAACCCGGACAGACGGTGACTGTTTCCACAGCGGTACTGGTTATTTCGGATAAGCTTATAGTCAGGGCTGAGGTGGATGAAACGGATATCGGCAAGATCAAGGTCGGTCAGCAGGCCATAGTCAGCCTGGACGCTTATCAGGACACTAAGATCAAAGGCGTAGTGGATCATATTTATTATGAATCGTCGACGGTGAATAACGTGACCATTTACAAGGTGGACATCCTTCCTGATGATATCCCGGTATTCTTCCGCTCCGGGATGAGTGCCAACGTGGATTTTGTGGTAGAAGACAGGCAGAACGCCCTGCTTATTCCTGAAGAAGCGGTGACTACCGAGAATAATCAGAGTTATGTGTTGATGCGCGGTTCAAACGGCAAAGAACTGGTGATGAATCCGGTTACCTTGGGAATGACCCAGGATAAGAACGTGGAGATCACCTCGGGGCTGACTGTTAACGATACCGTGATCGTCAAATCCAAAAAATTCGAATTGCTTACATCATCGACTCTGGGTAAGAATCCATTTATGCCCAGCATGAAGAAAACCACGAAAACTGATGCCAACGGCAAAAAACAAAGCGGGGACTCAGGCCCGCCGATGTAAGATCTACCACGAAAATGATCGAGATAAAAGATATAAATAAGACCTATACCATGGGCAATGTGGCTGTCAAGGCCCTGGACGGGGTAACCCTTAAGATCGAAGACGGCGAATTTGTGGCGATCATGGGCGCTTCCGGTTCAGGCAAGTCCACGCTTATGCATATTTTGGGCCTTTTGGACCGGCCGGACAGCGGAACTTATTATCTGCAAGGCAAGGAAATCACCCGTCTTTTGGATAAGGAACTGGCTGTGGTGCGCAACGGGTTGATCGGTTTTGTCTTTCAGCAGTTTCACCTTTTGCCCAGGATGAGCGCGCTGGAAAACGCGGAATTGCCGTTGATCTACGCGGGAAAAAGGCATTTGCGGGAAAAGGCCCGCCAGGAACTGGTTGGAGTGGGATTGGCGGATAGGATCCAGCACAGCCCCAACGAACTATCCGGAGGCCAGCAGCAGAGGGTGGCTATCGCCCGCTCGCTGGTCAATGACCCGGTGATCCTTTTTGCCGACGAGCCTACCGGTAACCTCGATACCAAGAGCAAGACTGAGATCATGAATATCATCAAGGGGCTGAACGCCAAGGGCAAGACCGTGGTCCTGGTCACTCACGAACCGGAGATCGCCCAAGAGGCCAAACGGATCATCCATATGCGCGATGGAAAGATCATTTCAGATGAACGCTTGGACCAGAAATCGAAACCCGCCGCAGCGCCCGCTGTTCCTTCTGATCCTCGGGTTTTATCGGATTCCCCGGGGCGCGTTTCCGCGCAGAGGGGAGTGGATGAGACGCTTGAGGAACACCGCAAGGCCTCGGGAAAGATGAAGTTCCTGGATTACGCCCATCAGGCGGTTGGCGCGATGATCTCCCATAAAATGCGTTCGGTCTTATCTATTTTAGGTATTCTTATCGGCGTAGCCGCGGTCATCGCCATGCTGGCTTTGGGAAGCGGGGCCAAGGCCTCGATCGCCCAGCAGATGGCTTCTTTGGGCTCGAACCTTTTAATGATCCATCCCGCGCATGCCAGGTCCGGAGCTGTGGCTCTGGAATCGACCACCACCAGGTTCTCGCTTGATGATGTGGATATAATCAGGAAACTTCCCGGTGTGAAGATGGCTTACGGCACAGTGCAAAGCCGGGTCCAGCTGGTTTACGCCGGCAACAACACTAATACCCAGCTGGAAGGCGTGGGCACAGATTATCCGGATATGCGCGCGGCTAAACCCACGGTAGGCAGGTTTTTCAACGAAAGAGAATTACGTTCCCGGGAAAAAGTGGCTGTTCTGGGCACTACCGTGGTCACCAACCTGTTCGGAGAGGGTAATCCTGTCGGGGAGACCATAAAAATAAACCAGATCAATTTCAAGGTTATAGGTATTCTACCTACAAAAGGCGCGGGCGGTTTCCGCGACCAGGACGATACGGTGATCATCCCGGTTACCACGGCCATGTACCGGGTCCTGGGCAAGGATTATGTGGATAGCATGTACGTCGAAGCGCAAGCGACCGACAAGATAGAAGCCGCTCAGGAAGAGGTCAGCCGGGCGTTGGTCAAACAGCATCATATCACCGGTGATCCCACGGAATCATTCGATATCCGCAATATGTCGGACATAAAAAGCACCCTGGAATCAACCATGTCGACTTTGTCCATGTTGTTAGGTTGTATCGCCGCAATATCGTTGTTAGTCGGGGGCATCGGGATAATGAACATTATGCTGGTTTCGGTTACCGAGCGCACCCGGGAGATCGGATTGCGCAAGGCGATCGGCGCGGATAACAAGGATATCATGGTCCAATTCTTGATCGAATCGGTTCTGATGTCTTTTATCGGCGGGATCACCGGGGTGATCCTGGGCATCGGCGCGTCCGCCGGTATGAAGATCTTTGCCGGCTGGGCGGTTCAGGTTTCAGTATTTTCAGTGGTGATCTCTACAGTGTTTTCCCTGGTAGTCGGGGTGATCTTCGGTTTATGGCCGGCGCAGAAAGCGGCCCAGCTCAATCCTATCGAAGCGCTGCGGTATGAATAAAAAATAATACAGGGATCCCGGAAGATTTAAAGGCTAAAATATGCCCAAGTTGTTTTTTGCTTGGGTTTTTTATTGCCGGGGATTATAATATGGTGAACAACCAGTTAAAATATATGAAAGAATAAAATGAAAAAACACCTGGATTTCGAGATAAGATTTTTTGAAGGGCTGCTTGAGAAAAAACCCGATTTTATTGAGGCGCTCATAGCCTTGGGGGAGAATTATACCCGCAAGGGGCTTTATGACAAAGGCCTTAAGGTGGATACGAGGCTGGCAATGCTGCGGCCGGACGATGAGACCGTCCATTATAACCTGGCCTGTGATTATTCGCTTTTAAAAGAAGCCGAGCTTTGCCTGGAGGCCCTGGAAAAGGCTATTGACCTTGGTTACGACGACTTTAAGTATATGCTTAAAGACCCCGACCTGGAATATATACGCAAGGATGAGAGGTGTGTCCGTTTGCTGGCCAAACGGATATTAAAGCCCGCCAGGCGTTTAGTAAAGGGCCGCAGAAAGGATGGCAAGGGTTGCGCGGATTGATAGAGCGTTTCTTCAAGCTAAAAAGCCTGAACAGCGATATTCGTACGGAGGTCATCGCCGGGGGGACCACCTTTATGACCATGGCTTATATTATTTTTGTCAATCCGTCGATGATCGCCCAGACCGGCATGGATTTCGGGGCCGCGACCATGGCCACCTGTTTATCCGCTGCCGCGGCTACTATCATGATGGGATTATACGCTAATTATCCCATAGCCCTGGCAGCCGGAATGGGGGAGAATGCCTTTTTTACATATGTCGTTTGCCTGACAATGGGTATTTCCTGGCAGGTGGCTTTGGGTTGTGTTTTTATTGAAGGCATTATTTTCATCCTGATGACGCTATTCAAGTGGAGGCAGGCGATAATAAACAGTATCCCGGCTTCTCTGCGCTATTCGGTCGCCTGCGGCATAGGGATGCTTATCGCTTTTGTGGGATTGATTGACGCAGGTTTTATAGTCGGCCATCCGTCCACGCTGGTCACGTTGGGGAATTTAACGAACCTTCCGTCTCTTTTGGTCGTTTTCGGCCTGATTGTGACCGGGGTAATGATGACCAAGCGGATAAAAGGGGCGATGCTCTGGGGGATACTTATAAATGCCGTGACCGGGGTTTTACTCGGCCTGGTGAAATACCAGGGTGTTGTTTCCTTGCCGCCTTCCATGCAGCCTACTTTTATGAAGATGGACCTTGTCGGGGCATTTAATCTGGGATTGTTATCGATTGTTTTTATATTTCTGTTCATGGATATTTTTGACACAATGGGGACGCTTGCCGGAGTGGCTGAACTGGGAGGTTTGATGAAGGATGGCAAGATCCCCCGGGCGGGAAGGGCCATGCTTTCCGACGCCGTAGGCACTTGCGTGGGCGCTGCCTGCGGGACACCGACAGTGACCAGTTATATTGAAAGCGCTTCGGGCATAGCCTCCGGAGGGAGGTCCGGCTTGACCTCTGTAGTTACCGGGTTACTTTTCCTGCTTGCTATTTTTTTCTATCCTCTGATCAAGATGGTCGGGGGAGGGTTTGTTAACGCCGCGGGCCAGACACTGCACCCGGTGACCGCCCCGGCATTGATCATTGTTGGCAGTATGATGATGCGGTCTGTGGTCAAGATAGATTGGAAGGATTATACTGAATCTATACCGGCTTTCCTGGTGATCATTCTGATGCCTTTGACCTTTAGCATCGCATCGGGCCTGGCTATAGGCTTCATAAGTTTCAGCGCGCTTAAATTATTCAGCGGAAGAGGCAAAGAAGTCCCCTGGTTGGTATATCTGCTGGCGCTGTTGTTCGTCATACGGTTCGTCTATCTGCAGGCCCGATAAATATTATGAATAAACCCCGGTATATCGTCCATATCGATATGGACGCGTTCTTCGCCTCCGTGGAACAGCGGGATAATCCGCAATACCGGCTGAAACCGGTTATCATCGGGGCTGACCCCGGATCCGGCAAAGGCAGGGGCGTGGTCTCCACGTGCTCTTATGAAGCCCGTAAATTCGGGGTGTATTCGGCCATGCCGATATCGACTGCCTACAGGCTGTGTCCCAAGGCGGTCTATCTTCGCCCGGATATGGAAAAATACTCCCGGGTTTCCGACGAGATATTCACCATTATTTATGATTTTACACCGGTTATCCAGCGGGTCAGTATAGATGAGGCGTTCCTGGACATCAGCGATTCTTATCAGCTTTTCGGCACGGCTTATGAGGCGTGCCGGTTAATGAAATCCCGGATAAAGGAAGAGGCCGGGTTGACCGCGTCCGTGGGTTTGGCGCCGACAAAAATGGCTGCCAAGATCGCCTCTGACCTGAAAAAACCGGATGGCCTGGTGGAAGTCCGTGTTGAGAATATGATGGAATTCCTGCGGCCTCTGGATGTCGGCAGGATATCCGGGGTGGGCGAAAAAGCGAAAGCCCTGTTAAACCAGATAGGGGTACGGACTATCGGCGATCTCGCCGACAAGGACATTAAGGACCTGGCGGCGTTATTCGGCAAGAACGGCCTGTGGTTCTGGAGGATCTCCCGGGGCATCGATGAAGACGAAGTCGCGGCTGAAAGCCGGACCAGGTCGATAAGCAATGAAATTACTTTTGAGCGCGATACCCGGGATGACGGGATGATCAAAAGCAGGCTTTCCGGGCTTTCGGAAGAGGTCAGCGCGAGGATGCGCGGCGAGGGTTTTAAATGCCGGACT
>JALOCB010000041.1 GCA_023227985.1 Candidatus Omnitrophota bacterium
CCTGCTCCGCCTGTTAAGCTTGTAGCTGTTTTTTGATAGAATGAATTATCCCACGAATTGCTTGTAGAAACCATTACTAAATCTTTCATTACATATCTTTTTGCAGCAAAACCTTTAATGTCTCTTTCCCATGTCTGCTTTCTTGTGTCTGCTTCTGTGAATGTGTCTACCATTTAGTAACCTCTCAACTCCACACGGCAAACTTCGCTAGCTGCTGCTGTTTCTTGCAAATAGCCTAAGAATGCCCCATTTAATAAATCTGCTGCGTCTGCTGTTACAAAAAGATTTGCTCCGCCAATAGCGACAGCTGTTCCAAGTGTAGCACCTGCACCAGAATCTTTAATATCCCAAACTCCATCCATTGCAGCGCTTACAGTTGTTTTTCCCTCTCCACCTGTAAATTCTTCAATAGTTATTCCTGCGAAAGATTGATCTGCTGCCGAGCTTGCAGCTGCTGTATTTGGGTCTGCTGAGAAATATAAAATTGTTCCTTTTGGTATTGGAGTTGCTGTTGCAACTGTCCTGCTTCTAATAACCTTAGGTGCTATAATACAAACTGCTTCATCTGCCATGCTTTAATATAGAAATATCTTGTTTAAATATCTTCCTCTTTTAAGGAAGTCTCTTTCTTTTCTTCTTCTGTGAATTCTTTTATCTTTTCATCACATAAATCTATTATTTTTTCAGCCATTTCAATCTGCATTAAATTAGTTTTTATAAGAACTTCGTTGTTAAATTTGTTTGTTTCCCAGTCTGCTTTTGTTATTGGAATTTCCATTTTATTTTTTCTTTGAGACTGGGCTCATTCCTGTTCCAGCATATCTTTCTTCTGCTTCTCTTGCCCATTTTTCATCAGCTGTTTCTGGCTTTGTTTGATTTTGTCCTGCGTAACTTCTTCCATTAACTAACATTTCCGCAGTTGCTTTTTCAATTCTCTTTCTTTCGTCTGTTATCTGCCCAAGAGTTTTTTTAGTTTCTTCAAGAATTTTTTTTGCTTCGTCTATTGGGTTAAATTCAATTTCTGCCGCTGTTAGCACTTCTCCACTATTAACCTGCACATCTTTAGCAATTTCATCAATCATTAATATTTTAAACTTTGTTCCTTTATTAACTTTTCGGGAGCGTTAGAATTTTTTTAAAAATTATCGGAGCGACTAATTTACAAAAGAAAAAATCTTTGTCTTGCAGTATTCACTTTCTTCTTTTTTCCAATAATTTTGAAACTTTGTAATAGCAACAATAAAAGATGCAATTAATCCAAAAACTATTCCCTGCCATGATAATCTTCCGCTTGATAAACTTCCAAGAAAAACTAAACTTCCTGCTAAAAATGAATTTATAATATTCCAAAATATTTCTTTTTTATTCTTCTGTGAAATTAATTTTGCCTTTGTGTATTGATTTGCCATTATTTTTTCATTATATTATTTAATTTGCCTGCTTTTTTTTCATCACTTTCTGGAGGATTATTTTTCGGCAGCTCATTTGTCGGCATATCTCCTGCTGTTTCTGTTACAGGCTCAAGAGAAGCTGGGAACTCAAAGTTAATTTCTATTCCTAACTGCAATCTTATCTGCTCTTCCATAAACTTTTGTTTTCTTTCTGTCGGCTGTTGGAACGCTAAATAAACAATCTTAGCCGAAGCATCAGTTGTTCCTTCACTCCATCCTATAATAACTTCCGGACAATTACATGCGCTTACAAAATTTCTTAATAAATTATTTAGATATTGAATTGCATCTACTGCAGAAGGTATTGCTGCTCCATCTTTTTCTTCCAGTGTTTTATCTGGGATTACTATAATTTCACAATTTTTATATGAGCTGTTTAGTTTTGCTTCTACTTCTGTCAAAGTTGTTGTGTCGTCTGTATTTGCTACAAATAATCTTAATGGCCTTACTATCCTATGAAATCTAATTCCTAAATCTTCTTGTAATTGCTTTATTTGTTTTATAATTGGCTCTGCTCTTTTTGCTAAACTTTTTCCGTGTATTTCATCAGCTAATCTATTCCAGCATAAATGAAATATTTGTTTTGGCTCAAATTTATTAACCATCTTTTTCTGCCCAGAAATTGTAATGTATTGTTCATATCTATCTAAAATTCCGTTGTCATTAACTATAATTTTTATTGTTCCTGGATTTATCGGCTTTAAATTTGTTATTCTTCCTGCTTTATCTTTTATTATTTCAGCGAAAGAATCTCCGCAGATCAATGCAGTTCTCAACTGATTTTCAAAGATAGAATTTATATCATCTTTTCCCCAGCCTTTAATATTTTTAATTTTGTTAATTTCTTTTTCTTGTCCTTTAAAACCCTTTCCTACTGTCCAGCTTGCTAAAATATCTACTAATGCTCCAAAAATAGAAACTTCTTCGTAATATCCGTGCCATTTATTAAAATCTGGTGTGTGAGAGCTTTCTTCTCCTGTAACTCCATCTATTTTTGAACTTTGAGAATTATAAAAATCTGTTGTGTTTGCTGTTGGGTCTGTATATGAATTTGTGTTTAAAGTCCCTACAACTGAATTTGAAACATCCATGTTGGAATTAGTTAGAAGATGTTAATAAATGTTTTTATGCGAGATAATACACATTAATTTGAATAGAATTTATAAAATAATCTTCAAAAACTGCATCTCTATTTCCTGAATAAGCAACTCCGAAATTATCTTGATTAATATCTTCTGCTGTCCATGTTTCCCCCCATAAATCCCCACTTCCCCCATAATAAGAATACGCCTCTACCGTTGGTAACGCTGTTAATAAAGGTTTATCATCTCCGCCAATTACTCCATTTTTTACTAATTTTACAGAATTATCAAACAAAGTCGTTCCTGTTCCCGAGTGGTCTAATCTCCAAATCTTAACTTTTATTCCTGTGATTATTGCTCCTGCTGGAATTTCAAAACCAAAATTCGTGCATTTCAAATAATGAGTTACATCTGGCGAAGAAGTATAAGCATAAGCTCCGTCATTTGTTGCTAAGGCAGTTACATAACTTACTCCGTCAAAAAGCCATGTTTCTGTTCCAACTGTTGCGTCATCTGTTACTGTGCTCGGCGCTGTGTAGCCTGTTGTAGAAGTTATTAATAAATTACTTGCACTGCTTGGGCGTTGTGTATTTCCCTGGAATGATAAAACTTCGTTGTCATTCGGAGAATTTTGAAATATCCTGTTTGAAAATAAGCCTGTTCCGATTGCTAAAACCATGTTAAACGCTCCCCAAATAATTAAAAGAATAATTAAAAGTATTAGCCACTTTTTATGCTCCATTTATAAATTTAGTTTTATCCGAAGTTTTTAATAAGTCTATACAATCTTGAAATCTTTTATATAAAATTGTAACCATACTTTCAGCGTCTATTCTTTGAAGTGCAGTCATTGCTGTTCCGCTCATGTCGTAATTAATAACATAAATTGCTGCGAGATTGCTCGCTGCTTCCTGCAAAATATATTTTACATCAACATTTAAAGAAGAATAATTGTCTGAAAAATTATAACCTGCTGCGACATTAATGTAACTTTCAGCCTGTCCGATAAAGAAATTTGTATATGCTTCTGTTGCCGAAGTTGCAGATTTTCTTACTCCTGCTTTATAGCCTATTTGCGCTGTTGTTGCGAAAATTCCTGTATCTGCCATTCTTAATACGAATGAACAAACATATTTAAAGATTTGTCTTGGACGCAAAGCCAGCATGCCCTTATAATTCCTTCTGCTATGTGGCTTCCTATAATTTTATTGCCTTCTTCAAATTGAACAAACGCCAATGCTGCTTTAATCTCATCATCTTTTAATAACTTTATTCTGTGATTTTCAACCAGCATTAATAGATTAATATACATTTCTTCTTTTAACAATTTCTTAGACTTTTTGCCCTCGCTGTCTGTTTGTCTTGAAGCATTATTTAGGGCAAAAGTCTTTCTTTTCGTTTTATAATTATTCATTAATTCTGAATATACTCCGAAGCCTACTCCGCCGTCATCAATTCCTATCTGCTTATAATTATAAGAAATATTTAGAAGCTTTATTTTTTCTGCTGTTTCTGTCGTAAATTTATGCTTTGAAATTTCATGCCCTACTTGTTCAATCTTATTTTTATTTGTTCCATCAAAACTTTCAAAAGTGTTTTCATCTGTTCCAAAGCCTGCTATATCACAGCCTAAATAATATTTTCTATTTGGCAATAAATTTTCTCTTCTTTCCAATACGCAGATCTCTTTTATCTGTTCGTCTGAAAAAACTCTATGAAGTTCATCTAAAAACTGCGCTAAATATTCCTGCGCATATTGAAGTTTTGACATTCTTTCTTTTTCTCTTGCTAAAAATTCCGGCGAATGACGAGGGCAATCTTCCGCTGAAACATACCATTTTTTGTAATGTTCATCTTTAGAAGCTTTGTAAAAAAATGTTTCATTTCC
Organism: Candidatus Omnitrophota bacterium; assembly: GCA_023227985.1. NCBI lineage: Bacteria > Pseudomonadati > Candidatus Omnitrophota > Candidatus Omnitrophota bacterium. The sequence continues at coordinate 4,422 of JALOCB010000041.1, forward strand.
CTCTTTGTCTTTTTTTCCGTGCGGCGTGCTTGCTATATCCATGCTTCCTTTAGAAACTGACAGTGTAGGCGTTGCTGAAATAAAATAAAGTTCGTCCATTCTACTTCCTTCATCTACCATTAATTTTTTTAAAGTATATCCTCTTGTGCTGTCTCCCTCTTCTCCTGCTGCATAACATAAAATTCCCGAGCCATTTTTAAATAATAATTTGTGCATTGTTGGTTTGTCTCGCCCTTTTGCTATTTCTTTTGGATATTTTTCTTCTGCGTAAATCTGCGCTTTTGCCAGCATTAATTGCGCCTGTCTTTCTGTCAGACTTGAAATTAAAACAACTTCTCCTTTTCCAAAATCATTAATGCACATTTCTACAGCCTTTATTGACATTGCAGTTGTCTTTCCTCCCTGACGCGTTGATAAAAGAAAACAATCTTGATACCAGGGTGTTTTTATATATTCTTTCTGCCAGTCGTCTAGAGTTTCCCACGGGCGATTTAAGTCATAAGACTTCCCTTCAGGAATGTTCATTGTCTAAAAATCTCCTGCAAATCTTCTTTACAGATTGCTCCTGCTTCGTTTGGCATCACTTTTAGCATTGCCTGGATTTCTTCCACGTCCTCTAGATTTGCCTGTTTTTCCATAAAATTTTTTGTGAAGTCCTACATCATATAAACATTTAATTAATTCAAGATTCGCTTTACATTACAATAAATGAACAATCATATAAACCGTTAAGATATTGCATATCTTGTTCAATCTTAGTTTTTAATGACTCATTGATTGTTTTCATATTTTCTTTAATAACTCTCTTTGATTGAATTAACCTTATTCTTCTTCCCTTTGTATCAATAGCAAATATATCCACTTTAGAATGACTGCCTGCACTTCTTTGCACAATATCAAACCCTTCTTCTCTTAACTTCTCACAGATTGCATATTCTTTTCTTCTTCCCTGCTGATAGATTGAACTCATCTTCTTTCTTTTCTTTTAATTTCTTTTGATTGCATAAACTCGATTATTCTTAATCCTGGGTTTTTCTTTTCTTCTTCTAAGAACTCATTAAATAATTGTTCTATTTTTTCTTTATCTATCTCAAAATTATTAAATGTTTCTCTCTTCATCTTTAAAAGATTTTCTTTTCTTCTTTGTTGCTTTTCATCTGCTTCTTTTGTTTCTTCTTCAGACATTAACTTTAAGTTTTCTTCTTTCTTTTTTTCTTCTTCTTTTATTTCATTCTCTAAAATATCAACTTCTTTGTTTAAACTTTCTGCTTGTTTAATCTTTTCTTCTTTTAATTCTTTTAGTTGTTTGCCTTTGTTAAAATAATCTCTTAATAGTTCAGTAATTAAAGAACTTCTATTTTCTATTTTCATTAATTCATTTACTAAATCATTTGGAATGTAAAAGTTTATTGCTCCCATTCTTATTTTAAAATATCTATGTATTTAAACATTTGTATGTATATGTATATATGTATATAGATATAAGATATAATATATAGATAAAGTTCCATTGGAAACATACCCCCCCATACCTACATTTCCTATGGAACTTTCCTTAATTTCAATTTCTGAGCGAAGGATTGAGCGAAGGCAGGGCGAAGGATTGAAGCCCTGTTCCCCCATTCCCCCTTCCCCTATCCTAACCCAGTTTGGTTTAATCTCTTGCGGATGCAACTATATGGTTTTGGTTATGGGTTAGGATTGACTGCGGAGCAGGCGAAGGACTGAGCCTGCACTATGTGGGTTTGGAGTGCGGAGCACGGAAAGGGCGGAGCCCTATAAAGTAAAGCCAAAATGCCTTAAATAGATGAGGTGGAACCGTCATTTCCAGTGGAAATGCAGATATTTATGGCTTTTGGGCTGGGATATTCAGGTTTAGGCAGCCCAAAACCTGACAACTTTCAAGAAAAAGGCAGACGGCCACTTGTGGCTGGATGTGAATTTGCTCCGCAAATTCAAAGAATCCAAACTATAAAAAGTTTGCCGGTATACCGATTATCTTGAAAGTAGGCGCAGAATTAGACTTCCCTTAAATGAAGTTAAAAAATTAAAAAAAAAGAAAAAAAATAAAATATTTAAACTTTCTTAGTAGTCAGGGAATTCTTCTTTAGCTTCTCCAGGCCTTACAACTTCTATCTTTTCCTCAGCTTTTTTTTCCATAGGCTTTGCTTCAAATCCTGCAATCAAATCTTTAACCATTTTAACTGCATCTTCTGCTTTCATTCCTTTTCCGATAATTAAGTCCTTTGCATAGCTGACTTTCATACTAACTGGAAAACTCTCTCTTAAATTTGCTGGCTTTTCCCCTTCAAATTTTGACTTTTTCTCACTCTTTGGCTCATACTCTTCACTTTCTTCATCTTCGCTTGCTTCTCCCAAAAATCTTCTTATATTCTTGAAGCCATTTGCCTCAGCAACTTCTACTTTTGCAGTTTTTCCTTCAAAGTCTTTTAATGCTTCACAGCTTTTCTTATCAAAGCAGCTCATCCAGCCTTCAGAAGTTTTAAATCTTGTATATCGCTTGCCTGCCTGAGTTTTCTTATCTTCAAATTCCAGAATTTCTAAATTTTCTTTTGTCATTTCTCGCTTTTTATCCTCCTTTCAGTTTTGTCTTATAGACTATTCCCGCAGATCTCACACTGCCAAACTCCATTCTTGAAATAACGGCCCTGATTTAGTCATTTTGATGTTTCAAACTCCCTTTCAAATAAAGCATAAACAGGAAGCCTTAAATTATTTTGTCTGCTTCCGCTTTGAGCAAAATCAACAATCCTTCTGTAGCCTGTTGCTTTGCTTAACATCATTTCAATAACTCCATTCATTTCTGCATGATTATGAAGCCAGACATGCTGTCCAAGCCATTCTATAAATTCTTTTTTCTCATCAAAGTCTATATCAAATTCAATAAATTTTATTTCTCTTATTCCTTCAACAAAATTAATGCTTTCATAATCTCTTCTTTTTTTTCTTTCATTAAAGAATTCGTCTAATCTTTTGTAATCTCCACTATTCCCGAAGCACATCATCATTAATCTGTATTGCTTTGTCATTTCATTATCCAATTTAAAAATTTATTAAATAAAATTCCGAGGAGAAATCCTAAAATAAAAACTAAAACTTCGTAAATCATTTTCTTAACTCCTTATATGCGCTTATTCCTTTTGTTAATTTATTTATAATAAAATTGTGCCATGAAATGTTATATCCAATTTCTTTTTTTGCCTTTTTTAATTTCTTAAATTCTGCGTCTGTAAATGTTACTCTTATATCTTTCATAAAATACACACGCACACACTCTTTAAATATATTTCTAACTACTTTATAGTTATCTTATTAATTTTCCAGCAAAATGATTTGTTGCTCCATTATTATTTATTGTTCTATCGCTTCCGTGATTTTGCTGACAATAAACTTCAACCCAATCATTAACAGCCATATTTATTAATGCGCAAACACTCAAATAATTTTCTATTGCTCCTCCTAATGTATGTGTGTGCAGTCCTATTGGCGCGCTTGAAGAATTTTTCATAATATAAATCATTCCTGTATCTCCCTCTACTAAGTTTGTGAAATTTATACATGCCTCAAAAAGATAATAACCTGCTGTCTTTGCTGTAAATCTGCTTGAAGCAAATTCATTATTTACATCATAATCTTCGCTTCCAAAAGTTACTTTCGTTATTGTTCCTGTTGATATTGTTTGGCTTGTTCCTGCCCATGCTCTGAAACTTGAATCCTGTCCTAAATGCAATGTTGTAGAAGCGATATGAGTATCATAATCCTGAATTTTTACATTTGTAAGGCTTGTTCCCTGAACAGAAAGTCCAGATGCACTTATGGTTAAAATATCAAACTCATTAACTTTATTCTGTATTGTTCCGCCTGTCCATATTGTATGCGTTCCTGTTCCTGCATTATCGTAGCCTACATGCGTTCCTGACGCAACTGATAATTCTATATGAGGGATTTTAGAATGATCTGCTGAATTTATTTCATCCGTATAAATTGTTTTTATATCTCCAACTTTTCTTATTTCATAATCTTCTAAAATTCCTGCTGATTTATGAAGTTCTGCTTCATTAAATTTCTTAGGTTCTAATTGCTTTTTTATTGACTGCATTATTAATTAAGAAATAAGAAATATAAAAATCTTTATGCTGCGGCTCTTACATATTTCAAAACTGCAAAAGGAGCTGTTGCACTTCCCCCCGGAAGAATTACTAAATCGTGATGGTCTGTTACAAGAGCATCATTTCCTGCGTCCATTGCTGCAACTGCCAAAGCTAAAGAAGCATAAGTCCCTACAATAGTGACGGTTAAATCTCCAGCTGCCATTTTAAGCCTCTTGCACAGATGTAATTAATTCCCAGCTTGCTGCAGCTGCTGCTGCTGCTTTCTTGAAACAAAGTTTATTCTGTGTAGAATCATAAATAATTAATCCAATCTTTCCAACAATAGTATTTCTTACTGCCGTTGTCATTTGTGGAATTGTTAAAGAAGTTGGCTCTAAAATTTCAGTTTCATAAACCATTTTATGCCCTCACATTTGTCAATAGACATAAACTTTCTGGGTCTGTTAATTGACAAACTCCAATTTCAGAAGCCCTTATAGTATATTTTTTCTGAGGGTCTATAATTACATCAACTGTTAAAGGTTGTGTCTGCTTCCAAGTTGCGCATGTCTTTTTAATTCCTACAAGAACTTTATCGTTTGTTATTACTGGTGTTACTCTAATCTCTGCAGTTAAAAGTTTAGCAACCATTCCGTTTTCAATATTTCCTTCTGCTAATTTGAATGTTGGATGATTTAAGACTTTTGAATTTGTAATTAAATAAGTGAATGTTGCTTCATTCATTGCGAAAAATCCTCTGCCTGATGAGTAGAAAGGATATCTGTCTGTGTTTATTGCTTCTGCGCATCTTGCTAAGTCAAATACTGGATCTCTGTTTGCTATTGTTGCGCTGTCCCATTCATAGCCTGCTGTTATAGCAACTGTGTTAATTGTTGCAGGTGTATCTGCTTCTGATAGAACATTGTAAATCTTATTATCTACTGAATAAACAACTGCATCGCTTACATCAGATATAGTTTCAGCTTCAACTGAAATATTAGAAGTTAAAATATCCTGCCAGTAAATTACTCCTTCTCCTCCATGCTGTAGAATTATTGCATGCTTTAAAGTAACTCCTCTTTCTAAGAATGGAAAGTCTGCCCCTCTTGGGATATCTCCTACTGGACTTCCTGCTCCACCAGTCAAGCTTGTAGCTGTTTTTTGATAGAATGAATTATCCCACGAATTGCTTGTAGAAACCATTACTAAATCTTTCATTACATATCTTTTTGCAGCAAAACCTTTAATGTCTCTTTCCCATGTCTGCTTT